>DASRHG010000131.1:0-5263 GCA_035650655.1 Binatia bacterium
CCCGTTCACCTGGGGGTCAGATGGCGCGCGTGAGAATCGGCAGAACGAAGAGGTTCGCGACCAGGGAAAGGGCCATCCCCGACGCCCCGAGGAGCCCGAGGCTCGCCACCGGAAAGAAGCTCGAGAGAAGCAGGAGACCGAAACCGACCGTGAGCACCACGTCCGACGCGATCATGGGGCTCCCGACGGCCGCGAGCGTCTCCCCGCAGGCCGTCTCCCCCGCCAGGCCCGCCGCCCGACACCGTCGGTAGCGGTCCAGATACTGCACCGTGTCGTCGACCGCGTTTCCCAGCGCGGCCGCGCCCGTCGTCACCGTCGCCGCGTTCAGCGGAATGCCGAGCCACCCGAGGATGCCGTACACGAAGAGGATGGGGACGAGGTTCGGCACGAGGGCGAGGCCGCCGAGACGCGCCGAGCGCAGCGCGGCGCCGAGGAGGACGGCGATCGCGAGCGAGGCGAGGAGGAGGTGTTGGAAGAGGCCCGCGGTGAAGGCGTCGTTCGTCTCGAGGCGCAGGAGCCCCGTGCCGGTGATCGTCGCCCGAAGCGGCGCGGGGACGAGGCTCCGGAGGTCCTCCTGCAGCCGGGCGACGAAGGCCTTCTGCCGGCGGCTCGACGCGTGCGCCAGGCGGACCACCACCTGCACGCGCCGGCTCTGCTCGCTCACGTAGGGCGCGAGCGTTTCGGAATCGCTCGTGTCGAACAGGAGAAGATACTGCGCCGTGAGCGCGCGGGTGGCAGGAAGCCGGCCGTCGGTCGACGCGGTCCGGAAGGCCGCGTGCATGAGCGCCAGGTGGTCGGCGGGCGACACCACGGACCGGACCTCGGGCTCCGACCGGAGATGGCGCGCGACGGCGTCCGCCGCGCGAAAGAGCATCGGGTCGTAGACGCCGTCCGGGCTTTCGATGACGACCCCGAGCGGGACGATGCCGCCGAGCGCGTCGTCGATCATCTCCGTCGAGCGGGCGACCGACGAGCCGGCGGGGAACCAGTCGTAGGGATCCTGGTCAACGGCGAGGCGCGTGAGCCCCACGAAGCCGACCGCGGTGAGCGCGAGCGACGCGGCGACGATCGGGCGACGCTGCCGCATCGTGAACGCGTGGAGCGCCGGCAGCAGCTCCTTGAGGCGAGCGTCGATGCCGGCCCGCGGACGCGCGACGACGCGCGCCGGCAGGAGCGCGAGCGTGGCGGGGACCACGGTGAGCGCCGCGAACGTCGTGAACCCGCTCCCGCAGGTCGCGAGGAGCCCGAGGTCCCGGATCACCTCGACGCGGCTCGTGAGCAGGGAGGCGAAGCCGAGCGCGGTCGTCGCGCCGCAGAGCAGCACCGTCGAGCCCACCTCGGCGAGCGCGCGGACGAGCGCCGTCCGCGGGTCGGCCGACGGGTGCTGCCGCGCGTACTCGGACAGCACCCGGATCGTGTAGCTCGTCCCGATGGCGATGATGAGCGGCGGGAGCACGGACGTGACGATCGAGAGCGACCGTCCGAAAACGCCCGCGAGGGCGACCGTCCAGACGAGCGACAGGAAGACCGTGACGAGCGGGAGCCAGACGGCGTGCGCGCTCCGATACGTGAGAAACAGCACGATCCCCATCACGACGAGCATGGCCGGCGCGAGCACCCCCATGTCGTGCCCCGTCAGCATGTTGAGGACGACCTGCGCGTAGGGCGCCCCGCCGAGGACGACATCCGCGCCCGGAGCGGCCGCCGCGACGGCCGCTTCGACGTGCGCTACGAGCCGGCCCTTGAAGCGCGGGTCCTCGGGATGGGGCGAGACGAGCGCCAGCACGCCCGCGATGGTATGGTCCGGGGACACGAGGTTCCGCGCGACGAGGGGATGCGCGAGCGCGGCCGCGAGCGGGGCGCCCTCGGTCGGCCGGCCGTCGGGCCCGAAGAGCGTCTGCACCGCGACGTCGCCGTTCTCGGGCCACGGCCAGCGAAGGTTCGTGAGCGAGAGGGTCCGCTCGACCTCGGGGACGTGCGCGACGGCCTCGGTGATCGCCTGGAGGCGCCGGACCGCCGGCGGGGCGAGGACGTCGGGCTCGCGGAGGAGCACGAAGAGCGTCTCGTCCCCGCCGAAGGACTGCCGCACGCCCACCAGGAACCGCCACGCATCGGAGTCGCGGACGAGGAGCCGCTCCGTCGAGTTGTCGAGGGCGACCGTCGTGAGCGCCCAGAGCGCAGCGAAGGTCAGGAGCGCGATGCCGGCCAGGACGACCCGCGGACGGCCGACGATGCACTCAGCGAAACGAGACATTCCGACAGTGGGTGGGCGGCTTGTGCCACGCACCTCCGCTGATCGCAAGCGCGACGGCCGCCCGGCACCCGGCGCGGTCCGCGGCGTCGCGCGGGCCGCGTCCGCAGCCGCCGCGGCGCTCGCTGCGGCGGCTGCCTGGCGCGCCCGCCGCGGGATGTGAAGAATTCTTAACAGTCCAGGGCGAGTTCGATTGATTTGGCCGATACCTATTCAGTACACAGGATGGGCGTGCGCAGGCAGTTGGAGCGAACCGCCGCGGAGGCCGCATGAAGCCCGACTCCGTCCCGGTGCTCGTCGTCGACGACAATCTCGGCTTTCTCCGCGTCGTGCAGGCGATCCTCGAGAAAGCGACGCCGGCGTTCTCCGTCCACACGGTCGAGAGCGGCACCGAGGCGCTCGCGTTCCTCGAGCGGCAGCCGCCGTTCGCGGACGCGCCCCGGCCGGCGTTCATCGTGCTCGACTTCCACCTGCCCGACATGAACGCCCCGTCGGTGCTCGGGCGGATCGGGGCCAAGGACGATCTCCGCGAGATCCCCGTCCTCGTGCTGAGCCAGGCCGCGTGGGAGGAGGACGAAGCCGCGGCGAGGGCCGCCGGCGCGCGCCAGTTCAAGGTGAAGCCGTCACGCGTGCAGGCATTGCGCGACGCCGTCGTGTCCTTCTGGAAGGAGCATGCGCATGGGCGCATCGATCCTACTGATTGAGGACAACGAGGAGACGGCGCGCCTGCTCGCCGGCGCTCTGCGTTCGGCGAGCGAGCCGTTTCACGTGACCACCGTCTTCTCGGCCCACGACGGGCTCGAGCACCTGAACGAGCGCGCCGTCGACTGCGTGCTCCTCGACTACCGGCTCCCGGACTCCGACGGCCTCGCCTGCCTCCGGAAGATCCGCCACGCGCACCCCGACCTGCCCGTCGTCATGATCACCGGCGCCGGTTCGGAGGAGATCGCGGTCGAGGCGATGAAGCTCGGCGCGACGGACTACATCACGAAGCACGGGAAGTACCTCCTGACGGTCCCCGTCGTCGTCCGCGAGGCGCTCGGCCGCCAGGAGCTCGCGCGCGCGAACGCCCGCTATCGGACGGCGCTCCGCTCCACGCGTCGCGAGGTGACACGGCTGCGCAACGAGCTGCGCGAACGGTTCCGCCTCGAGGGAATCATCGGCGAGAGCCCGGCGATCGAGCAGGCGCTCATCCTGGCGGAAAAGGCCGCCCAGGCCGAGGTGAGCGTGCTCATCGAGGGCGAGACGGGCACCGGGAAGGAGCTCTTCGCGCGCGCGATCCACTACCACGGCCCGCGGGCGCGGGGTCCCTTCGTCGCGCAGAACTGCGCCGCGCTTCCCGAAGGGGTGCTCGAGAGCGAGCTCTTCGGCCACGTCCGGGGCGCGTTCACCGGCGCCGACCGGCAGCGTCGCGGTCTCTTCGAGGAGGCATCGGGCGGGACGATCTTCCTCGACGAGGTGAGCGAGACGAGCCCGGGCATCCAGGCGAAGCTCCTCCGCGTCCTGCAGGACAAGGAGGTGCGCCCGGTCGGCAGCAACGGGTCGCGCTCGATCGACGTCCGCGTGATCGCGGCGACCAACCGGGATCTCCGCGAAGCGGTGAACGAAGGCCGCTTCCGCCTCGATCTCTACTACCGCTTGCGCGTGTTCCCGATTCCGCTGCCGCCCCTCCGCGAGCGGCGCGAGGACATCCGCCTCCTCGCGATCCACTTCCTCGAGAAGCTCGCCGCCAAGGAGGGGAAGAAGGTGCGGAGCTTCGAGCCCGAGGCCCTCGCGCTGCTCGAGCGCTACTCCTGGCCGGGGAACGTCCGCGAGCTCCAGAACGAGGTGCACCGCCTCGTCCTCTGCGCCGAGGAGAGCGAACGCATCCCGGCCGCGCTCCTGGCCCCGTGGATCGTCGAGGGGGCGCCGGCCCCTCCGCAGGGCTCGCGTCCGTTGAAGGAGATCGTGCGCGAGGTCGAGGTGGCGACCATCCGCGCCCGCCTGCGCGAGCACGGCTACCACCGGAGCGCGACGGCCCGGAGCCTCGGCATGACCCGCGAGGCCCTCTGGGCGAAGATCCGGCAACTCGGGTTCGCGGTCCCCGGGCGGGGGCGGTCGGACGCCGACTGAGGCGGCCGCGCCGGCAACCCCCGCCGCGTCCGCCGTCCGCCCCGCACACGCGAACGCCGCGCAGTTTGAACTCACAGCCCCCCTCTAGTAGCTTCGAACGCAGGGTGGACGCCGGTGCCGCCTGGCCGGCGACACAGCGAACGCGAGGACCGCGGGCGATGGCCGACGGCTACCGGCGATACATTGCGACCGTTCTCCGGTGCCGGTGGACCGTCCTGGCCGCCACCGCGTTCCTGACCGCCGTCCTCGCCTATCGGGGGATTCCGCTCGGGCTGAGCGCGATCAACTCGAACCCGGACGGTATGTTCCCGCCCGACCATCCGTACGTCCAGATCGACCGCCGCATCCGGAAGGACTTCGGCGGCTGGAACTACGTCGTGATGATCGTCGAGGCGAAGACGGGCGACGTCTGGAAGCCCGAGGTCCTCTCCGTCGTCGACGCCCTGACGTCCGAGGTCCGGCTCCTGCCCGGCGTCATCCCGACGTCGATCGTGAGCCTCGCCTCCCCGAACGTCCGCGTGGTCGAGGACCGCGGGACCGGACTCGACATCCGCTACCTCATGCGCGCCGTGCCGCGCGACGCCGGGGAGATCGACGCGCTCAAGCGGCAGGTCCTCGGCGAGGATCTCTTCCGGAAGGCGCTCATCTCCGCCGACCAGCGCGCCACCATCGTCGCCGCCGACTTCTTCGATGGTCCGACGAGCGAGGAGATCACGGCGGGACTCGCCGGCCTCGCCGACCGCTACACGACGCCCGACGTCCGCGTGTATTTCACGGGCGGCCCCGTGCTGCTCGACATGTTCAACCGCTACCTCTTCCACGTCTGGCGGCGCTTCCTCGTGGCGTTCGCGGTGATCGCGGCCGTCCTCTACCTGAGCTTCGGGACGCTCCAGGGGATGC
>DASRHG010000132.1:0-27635 GCA_035650655.1 Binatia bacterium
CGAGATCGCGAGCCCGTTCCAGGCGGCGACGATCTTCGTGTCGGTCGCGGGCCGGGGCCGCCGGTCGCGCGCCGCGCGCAGCACCGCGCGCGCCGCAGCGAGGGTGGCGGCGAGCGCCTCGGGCGTCGTGCCGCGCTCCGCGGCGACCGCGGCGAGCGGCCGCGGAGCGTGAAGGATGCTTCGCCCGCCGGAGCTTCCCGGGGCGCGGACGTCGAAGAACGCCTCGACCGCCGCCGCCGCGTCGGGCGGCAGGACGGCCTCCACCTCGGCCGGCGTCCACGTGAAGAACGCGCCCTCGCCGGTGCCGCTGTCGGCGTCCGTCGCGGACCAGAAGCCGCCGCGCGGGTCGGACATCTCGCGCGCGAGCCAGTCGAGCACGTCGCGCGCGACGGCGGCGAACTCGGGGCGCCCGGTCGCCTGCCACGCGGTCACGTACGTCGCGGCGAGCGCGGCGTTGTCGGGGAGGGTCTTCTCGAAGTGCGGCACGGTCCACGCGACATCCGTGGCGTAGCGGTGGAAGCCGCCGCCCACCTGGTCGTGGATGCCGCCGGCCGCCATGTGCTCGAGCGTCGCCGTCACCATGGCGAGCGCCCGGGGATCGCCCGTCCGGCGATGCCAGCGGAGGAGGACGTCGAGCGCGGCGGGCGTCGGGAAGCGCGGCGCGGGGCCGAAGCCGCCGTGCTCGGGGTCGAAGCTCGCGGACCACGTCGCGACCGCCGCACGGAGCGCGCTCGCGTCGGGCGGGGCGTCGCCGGGCGCCGGCGTGCCGAGGCTCTCGACGGCCGCCACGACGCGATCCGCCTGCGCCGCGACGCGCAGCGGGTCCGCGACGAAGATCTCGTGGAGCCGCGTGAGGAGCGTCAGGAAGCCGGTCGGGATCCCCCGGTCGCCGTCGCGCGCGGGGAAGTACGTGCCGCCGTAGAACGGCCGGCGCTCCGGCGTGAGCCAGACGGTCATGGGCCAGCCGCCGCTCCGGGTCATCAGCTGCACGGCCGTCATGTACGCCTCGTCGAGGTCGGGACGCTCCTCGCGGTCGACCTTGATCGCGACGTAGTGCTCGTTCAGCGCGCGCGCGACCTCCTCGTCCTCGAAGGACTCCTCCTCCATCACGTGGCACCAGTGGCAGGTCGAGTAGCCGATCGAGAGGAGGACGGGCTTCCCCTCCCGGCGAGCGCGGTCGAAGACCTCGTCGCCCCAGGGGTACCAGTCGACCGGATTGTGCGCGTGCTGGAGGAGATACGGGCTGGCGGCGAGGATCAGGCGGTTCGTCCACCGGGGCGTGCCGTCCGGACGGAGGTGGCGGGTGTGGGGCCGGTAGTCCGGGCCCTTGGCGGCGAGCGCGGCGGCGAGCCGCGCGACGACGTCCGCCGGGCGCGCGGCGGCGCCCGGCGGCGTCTCGAGCACGGGAGGGCGAGACCGGCAGCCGGCGAGGAGCGCCGCGGCGAGTGTCAGGAGCCCGACCACGACGAGGCCGCCCGGGACGCGCGTCACGCGGCCGACTCTGCCACAACCGCGCCGGGCGCGTCGCACCCGTCGGGGCATCGCGGGGGCGTCGGCGCCCACCCCGTCGACGCGCTCGGCGCTCGCTACAATTTTAGCTGGGGTCGTACAGCTTTGTCCGTGCCGGATGCCGCGTCGGCTGCGGGCCGGCGGCCAGCCCGCCCGACGCGCGGGCGGGTCCAAAGGTCAGATTTCCCGCACCATTGGGCTCAGCATTTTGACCGCCTCGCGCTCCGACGAAGGTCGCGGGTGCGAAGAGGCCCATGCTTTGCTTGTCCGCCTTCCCGTGACCGACACGGGAGGGGGGCGCATGGAGACGAGGGCGGCCGGGGAGGCGAAGATGGACGAGGGGGCGCTCGGCTTCGAGGGGCTCGTCGGCCGGCATCCGAGCATGCAGGCCGTCTACGAGGTGATCCGGCGCGTCGCCGTGACGGACGCGACCGTGCTGATCACCGGCGAGAGCGGGACGGGGAAGGAGCTCGTCGCGAGCGCGCTGCACCGCCTCTCGCGGCGCGCCGCGGCCCGGTTCGTGCCCGTGCACTGCGGCGCCATCCCCGAGGACCTCCTCGAGAGCGAGATGTTCGGGCACGAGCGCGGCGCCTTCACGGGCGCCGTCGCGAGCCGCGTCGGCCGTTTCAAGCTCGCCGACGGGGGCACGATCTTCCTCGACGAGATCGGCGAGATGAGTCCGAAGCTCCAGGTGAAGCTGCTGCGCGTCCTCGAGGACGGCCGTTTCGAGCCGGTCGGCAGCGTTGCCACGCAGGAGGTGAACGCCCGCGTGATCGCGGCGACGAACCGCACGCTCGACGAGGCGGTCGCCGCGCGGACGTTCCGCGAGGATCTCTTCTACCGCCTTCGGGTCGTGCCGATCGAGATGCCCCCGCTCCGGCGCCGCCGCGAAGACATCCCGCTGCTCGTCGAGGCGACGCTCGCGCAGCTCGCGGCGAAGGGCCTCCCGCGCTTCGAGGTCACGCCCGCGGCCCTCGAGCTCCTCCAACGCTATCCGTGGCCCGGCAACGTCCGCGAGCTCCGGAACGTGCTCGAGCAGATGGTCGTGCTGGGAGGACCCGAGCGGACGATCGACGGGTGCGATCTGCCACCGCACCTCGTCGCGGCCCGCGGGCTGGACGACGATGCGCCCGTGATGCCGTGGCAGTTCGGCCCCGCGGGCATCGACTTCTATCGGGAGATGGAAGCGATCGAGGACCGCATCATCGCGCAGGCACTCCGGCTCTCGCGCGGGAACAAGAAGGAGGCGGCGCGTCTCCTGCGCGTGAACCGGACGACGCTGCTCGAGAAGCTGAAGCGAAAGCGCGCTCTCGGGAGCCCGCTCGTGGCGCTGCTCGACGGCTCGGCCGCCGCCGGCGCGCCGCGCGAGATGCCGGGCCGCGCCGCGTAGCGCCCCGCGCCGCGTAGCGCCCCGCGCGGTGCGCGCTCCCTCGCTCCTGCGCCCCGCCTCACGTCCTTCCCGGGTTGACCCACTGCGGCACAGCTTCTTTAAAGGCCCAGATGCGCGGGAGCGGACGCGGTGGCGGTGGCGGGTGTTCGTGGGTCGAGCGCCATGCCGGGTAGGTCCGCGGCGCGGGAGGAGCGTCGGGCGGCCCGCATCCTGGTCGTCGACGACCTGCCGTACGTCCGCGAGGCGCTCGCCGAGCTCCTCCGCGGCGCCGGCTACGACGTCGTCCCGCTCGAGAGCGGGCCGGCCGCGCTCGCCGAGCTCGAGCGGCACGCCGCCGATCTCGTGCTCACCGACCTCCACATGCCCGAGATGACGGGCTGGGACCTCGCGCGCGCGGTCCGCGCGCGCAACGTCACGAACGCGCGCGGGCTTCCCGTCTGCCTCGGCCTCTACTCCGCCGTCCTGAGCGCCTTCACGCGCGAGCAGCTCGCGCGCGCGCAGGTGGACTTCGCGCTCACCAAGCTGAGCGACCCGGACGCCGTCGTCGAGGCGATCGAGCGCGCGCTCGCGTGGTGCGAGGTGCGCTGAAGGTCGGGCGCTACCGCCAGGTCCGGATCGGCGGCGTGGGCTTCTGGGTGCCGGGCAGCTTGAAGATGTTCAGCTGGTAGAGGAAGTGCCCCGGGTTGACGCCGCTGCCGAGGAGGTTCGCGGTGGTGGCGACCTGGATGAAGAAGTTCCCGCCCTCGTTCACGGCGTCGACGGTGTCGCCGTCCGGAATGGGGAGCGCGAACGTCCGCTGGCTCTTCAGGTGGGTGTAGTAGCCGCGCCCTCCGCAGACGTAGGTCACGCGCCAGTCCCTGATCGCGTCGTCGATGCTCGGGCCGCTGCACCCGGCGGGGTCGTTCGTCACCTGCATGAAGACGCCCGCCGCGAGGTCGTAGGCGAAGATCTGCGTCGTGCCGGTGTCGTGCCCGTCGTCGGCGAGCGCCGCCCGGCTCTCGAAGGCGACGAGGCGGCCCTTCGGGCTCATCACCGGCGCCATGCTCGGTGCGGCGCCGTGCGTGATCGGCGTCGGCGGATACGGGTCGACGAGGACCCACACCTGCGCGATGCCCGTGTCGTGACCGTCGATCGGGTCGCTCGTCGAGTCGAACGTGACCCGCCCGCCGGAGCGCCCGTAGGACGGGTTGTGCGCCGAGCCGTCCCCGGTGCTGAGCTCCTCGACCGCGTCGGTCTTGACGGCGTACGCGAAGATCCGCCCCTGCGACTCGTACGCGACCAGTGAGCCCGGGCCGTTCACCGACGGGTTCATGCTCGTGCCGGTCGGGTCGTCGGTGATCTGCGTGAGCACGCCTCGCCTCAGCAGGAACACCTGCCGCCCGGTGAACGGCGGGCCGCCGGCGAGCGGCGCGTCGGAATCCCAGGCGACGACCTTGCCGTTCGCCGACTGGGAGGGGTTCGCGTTGTCGCCCTGGTTCGTGAGCTGCCTGAAGGAGCGACGGTCGGCCTGACGCTGGAAGATCTGCCGCCCGGCGGGCGTCTGGAGCGCGACCACGATGCGCTCGTTCACGGTCGCGAGGCGCGGCAGCGTGTTGTCGCCGGAGAACGTGAGCTGCACGATCGGCGGCGTCTGGCGATGGTGCGCGGCCGCGGGACCGGCGAGCGAGAGCGTGCACGCGAGCGCGGCGAAGATGGTCGACGACGGACGGGCGAACGTCATGATTTTCCTCCGGCGACGCTACGCAGTGGCCCGCGTGCTGTCAAGCTATTTCGAGATTGGGCTCACACCGGAATTCCGGTATGGCGCGCACGCACGGTCATGCGGCGATGCACGGTGCGCGCGTCTCGTCTCGCAGCGTTGACAGGATCCGGGACGTGCGGGACAAGGGCCGTCCGATGCCGACGGCAGCCGACCGCCTCGACGTCCTCTACGAGGTGAACCGCCGCCTCACCACCTTCACGGACCTGGCCGAGCTCCTGCGGTACGCGACCCGGCGGACGCGGGAGCTGTTCGACGCCGAGGGCTGCGCGCTCCTCCTCCTCGACGCGGAACGACGCTCGCTCTCGTTCCCGATCGCGAGCCAGAGCGAGGCCCGGGCGACGACCGAGTCGCGCCTCGCCGAGATCCGGTTCCCCGCCGACCGCGGCATCGCCGGCTGGGTCCTCGCGCACCGGGAAGGCGCGCTCGTCAACGACGTGGCGCGCGACGAGCGCTTCTACGCCGGCGTCGACGAGCGAACCACGATCACGACGCGTGCCGTGCTCTGCGCGCCGCTCACGACCGAGTGGGGCCCCATCGGCGTCGTCGAGGTCGTGAACCCGTCGACCGCCTTCCGCCCGGAGGACCTCGCGTTCCTCGAGGCGCTCGCGAGCGACATCGCCGTCGCGCACGAGAAGGTGGCGCTGCACGAGCGGCTCGCGGGCGAGGTCGTCGGCCTCCGGAGCATCTGCTCGCTCACCGGCACGGCGCTCCTCGTGGTCGGCGTCGCGTCCGTGCTCGCCGCGACGCTCGTGCACCTCGCCGTCGCGGCCCCGCTCGCCGAGCTCGCCGCGCGCCCCGGCGTCGTGCTCGGCCTTGCCGGCGTCGCGGCGGGGGGCCTGCTCGTGGCCGTCGGGCGCGGCCGGATCGTCCCGCGCGCCCACGTCGCCCCGGCGCGCTGAGCGCTGGGGCTAGCCGCGCACCGCGACGAACGTCCGCAGATGCGCGAGCAGCTGATCCGGGTCCACCGGCTTGGCGAGGACCGCCGTCGCCCCGAGGCGCGTGAAGCGCTCCGGCTGCCGGCTCGCGAAGTCGCCGCTCAGCACGAAGACGCCGTGGAGCGCGGGCGGCCGCTCGTCGCAGATCGCCTTCAGGACCTCCGTGCCGTCCATGTCGGGCAGCATGAGGTCGAGGAGGACGACGTGGGGGTTCACGTCCGCGAGCGCGTCGATCGCCGAGCGGGCGTCGGGTGCTTCTGCGACCGTCGCCCCTTCGACGGCGAGCAGCGCGGCGAGCGCCTCGCGCGTGCTCGCGTGGTCCTCGACGAGCAGGACGCGCATGCCGTCGAGACCCAGCGCGGGACGCCGCGCCGCCACGTCCGCTCGCGGCGCGGGGCGCGGGGGCAGGACGCTCGACGCGGGGAGGTGCACCGTGAACGCCGCCCCGCGGCCGACCTCGGTGTCGAGCTCGATCGCACCGCCCATCGCGGTGACCAGGCGGCGGCAGATCGCGAGGCCGAGGCCGCGGCCGCGCGCGCGGTCACGCGCCGGATTGAGGCTCTGGAAGAACTCGTCGAAGATCCGCTCGCGATCCTCGGGGAGGATGCCGGAGCCGGTGTCTTCGACCCGGATGTCGATGCCGCGGTCCGCGGTGCGGCGGGCCGTCACCCCGACCTCGCCCGCGGTCGTGAACTTGATGCCGTTGTCGATCAGGTTGCCGAGGATGCGTGCGAGCTTCACCCGGTCCGCGCGGAGCCAGATGTCGGCCGGGACGTTGCATACGAGCGCGAGACCCTTCGCCTCGGCGCCATGCCGGAGCTGACGGCACTCCTCCCCGATCGTCTCCGCGAGCGAGAACTCGGTCTCCTCCAGCTCGATCCGCCCCGAGTCGAAGCGGGCGAGGTCGAGGGCCTCGCTCACGAGCTCGACGAGCGATGCCGCGTTGCGCTCGAGGTCCTGCGCGAGCGCCGGGACGCGCTCGGCGGCGTCCGGCGCGCCGGCCGACCGCTTGATGATCTCGGCGAGCAGGCGGATCGCGTTCGCGGGCGTCCGGATGTCGTGCGACGCCGCGGCGAGGAAGCGCGTTTTCCGCGCGCTCGCCTCTTCCAGCTCCCGTCGCCGCGCCTGGAGATCGCGCTCGAGGCGCTTGAGGTGGGTGACGTCCGCCAGCGCGCACACGCCGCCCGTCACGCGTCCCGCCGCGTCGAAGATGGGCGCGGTGCTGACGAGTGCGGAGACGCGGCGGCCGTCCGCGAAGACGATGTCGAACTCCTCGTTCCGGAGCTGCTCGCGCTGGCGGATCGCGCGCACGAGCGGGAACTCCTCGGGCGCGAGCGCCTTGCCGTCGCGGTAGTCCGTGCGACGGATCAGCTCCCCGGGCGGTGCGAAGGGCGAGAAGTTCGCGTCGACCGGCGCGACGAAGAGCGTCGCGGCCGCCGGATTGCCGCTCACGTGCCGGCACTCCGGGTCGTCGGCGACCATCACGGCGACCGGCAGCGTGTGGAAGACGGTCTCGAACCGCCGGCGCTCGCGGCCGACCTCCTCGAAGAGGCGGGCAGCCTCGAGGCTGATCGAGGCCTGTGCGGCGAGCGACGTGATGAGGGCGGCCTGCTCGTCGGCCCACCGGGACGGCGCGGGCCTGTAGAGCTCGAGCGTTCCGACGACCTGCCCCTGGAGCCAGATGGGCGCGGCCAGGACGGAGCGGTAGACGGCGTTCGCGCCGCCGCGCGGGAGGCGGAGGTCCGGGCGGAGGGAGGCGTCCTCGAGATACGCCGTCGCGGCGCGGCTCATGACGAGCGCGGTGAACGACTGCTCGAACGGCACCTCGGCGATGTCCGGGCCGTCCGGGCCGAAGGCGTGGTGGCAGCGGACGTCGAGGCGGTTCCCGTTGCGGAAGAAGATCGCCGACGCGCCGCTGCCCGCCGCGGCGAGGTGCGTGAGCGCCTCGCAGATGGTCGCCATGACGTCGGCCGACGTGACCTGCTTCGCGAGCGTACGGGAGAGGTCGAGGAGCTGGCTCAGCATCCGCTCGCGCACGGCGAGCTCGTCGTTCGCGAGCCGCAGCTCCTCGCTCTGCCGCTCGAGCTCCTCGCTCTGCGACACGAGCTCCTCGTTCTGGCGGGCGATCTCCTCTTCGCGCAGGGAGAGCTCGACGTTCGTCGCCTCGAGGGCCGTGTTGCGTTCGACCAAACTCGAGGCGGCCGCGACGGCGTTTCGTCGGGCGACGATCCAGGAGTGGCCGGCGCCCGCCGCCGCGAGGATGGCCATCGACGCGAGCGACCGGTTCAACAGCGCGTAGGCGAGCAGCCGGTGGCGCTCGAGCGGCCCGAGCCACGTGCCGACGAAGGCGAGCACGATGCAGGCGGCGGCGAACGCCCAGATGACCCGCGGATCGCAGCTCCAAGCGGCGACCGCGACGACGAGCACGTACGCGATCGCCAGGTTGACCTCCGGCGGCGCGATCGCGTCTCCCACCGCCGCCGCGAGCGCGATGGCCGCGGCGAGCGCCGACGCCGCGAGCCGCGTCGCCCGCGGGGGGTCGGTGACGGCCCCCGGCGTCACCATCGGCGCGCGCGCCGGTACGTGCACGGGGCCACGTTCACGAGGCCGTCCGCGTGCCGGGGCCGTTCGGCCTTCCCCGTGACGAGGAACCCGCCCACCCTGAGCGCCCCGGCGAGCCGGCGCCAGAGGCGATCGGCGGCGTCGGGGTAGAGGTAGATCGCGAGGTTCCGGCAGAGGATCACGTCCCACGCGCCGATCTCCGGCAGCCGGAGCGCGTCGCCGACCCACCACCGCATCGCGTCGCGGAGCGGCCGAGCGACGCGCCATCCCGACGCCACGCGCTCGAAGTACCGTGCCGCGGTCTCGGCCGGCACGTCGGCGAGCGCGTCCTCGTCGAACAGGCCCGCCCGCGCCTGCGCCACCGCCGCGCTCCGGCAATCCGTACCCACGAGGTAGCTCCGCTCGAGGAGGTCGTGCTCGTCGAGCAGCATCGCGACCGAGTAGAGCTCGCGCCCGTCCGAGCAGCCGACGCTCCAGACGTTCAGGCCCCGACCGGCGTCGGCCAGCGCCGGGAGGACGCGGTCGGCGAGGACCGCGAAGACGAACGAGTCGCGGAAGAACCCCGTCACGCCGACGACGAGCGTCTCGAGCGCGGTGTCGAGGAGCCTCGGGTGCCGCTCCACGAGCCGTCGGGCTTCGTCGTACGTCTCGCTGCCGAGCGCACGCAGGCAGGACGGCAGCCGGCGAGCGAGCGTGTCCCACCGGTACACCGCGGCGTCGAGGCCGGCCCGCCGGAAGAGCCAGTCGATGAATTCCCACGCATCGACGGCGAGCCTGGCGGGCTCCGTGCGCGGCGGGGCCGGTTCGTGGCGGGGCACGTGGTCGACCGGGCGCGCACGCAGCGCGACGTCCGCGAACACGACGTGCGCGAAGCGCGGACCGCGGGGCGAGAGGACGTCGAGCACGCTTCCGGTGGGGCCGGCCGTCCCTCGGGACGGCTCACGGGGCGTGGGCGCACGCGACGCCGAGGGGGACGGACGCACGGACCGCAGCGAGTGCACGCGTGCGGAGATGTGACACGGATGGGTCGCCGCTTTCAACGGGGGTCTCGTTCGCGTCGACCGGCGCGCGCCCGCGGTGCCGGGCATCACGAGGCGATGGACGGCTACGGGACGCTCGGCGTGACGGTCATCATCGCGACGTACCGGGCGCGACGGCCGGCGCCGGCGGCACCGACGAGCCCGACCTCGATCGCGGCGTCGGCGCCGGGAACCAGGGCCTGGCGACCCCGCCCCATCGTCGGCACGTCGAAGACGAGGGCGACCGTCCAGGCGCCGATCGGCACGTCGGTGAGCGCCGGGGTGCAGCGGATGCCCGAGCCAGCGGCCGTGGAGGAGGTTGCGGATCGGGCGGCCGGCGCGACCCGCGGCGGCGAACACGGCGTCGAGCGCGCGGCCGACGCGCCGGTCGAGCGGCACCAGGCGCGACCGCCGCCGCTCGATCGTGTCGAGGACGATCCGGGGCTCATGCCCGGCGGCAGCAAGACGGAGGCCGGGGGGCGCGACCCCGTCCGGCGGCGCGACGGTCGCGGATCCCGACAGTCGGGGCGCGCGATGCGTGCGTTCGACGAGGTGCGGAAACGCGCGGCGTCAGCCCTGCGCGGCGCGCAGGCTCGCGCGGAGCTTCTCGAGGACGCTCGTCGCCTTCATGCGGAGGTCGCCCCGGCTCGCGCGCGTGCTCACCTGCACGAGCGCCTCCTCGGCGTGCTCGCCGGCGATCCGCCGAACGAGCTGCTCGAGCGTCGCGTCGTCCATGCGCGCGACGGCGTCGAGCAGGCCGGCGAGCTGCGGGTCGTTCTCGACGGCGCCGAGCGAGGTGCGGATCGCCTCGCCCCGAATTTCGCGCTCCTCGTGGTGGAGCCCGATCTCGATGAGCTCCCGAAGCGAGAGCGTCGGCGTGGAGAACGTGCGCGCCAGCCGGCCGGCGAGCGTGATCGGCGGGTGGCGGTCGATGAGCGGCAGCGCCGCGGCTGCGGCACCGAGGAGGTCGGCCGGCGCCGGCTCGGCGGCGCCGGCGGCCGCGGCGGAGCCGAGCAGCTCGACGACGCGGAGCCGCCGCCCGTCGCCGTACACGAGCGAGAAGTTGCCCGCGCCGAGGAGCCGCGAGAGCGCGGCGGGCAGCGGGACGTCGTCGAAGCTCGTGCTCACGGCGCGGCCCGCGGGACCGCCCCGCACGGTCGCCCCCGCCTGGCGCGCGATCTCCGCGAGGAGCGCGTCGATTGGCATGTTCACCACGTGCACGCTCAGCAGGTCGTCGCGGTAGCGGATGGGGGGCGGAGGCGGGGGCTCCGGAGCCCGCGGCGCCGCGGCGGCGGGCGGACGCACGGCTGCGGCGGCGGGCGGTCGGGCCGCGGCGCGGGCGACCGTGATCTCGCGCGTCGCCGCCGCCAGGCGCTCCGCGAGGTGCGCGCGCTCGGCCTCGAGCGCCGACAGCCGCTCGGTCGCCCGCGAGAGCTCGCGGGCCCGGGCCACCTCGCGCCCGTGGGCGGCCCACACCGCGAGGCAGGCGAGGATCGCGACCGTCGCGGCGCCGATCATCGCGGTCTCGTGCCGCGGCGGTGCGGGCTCGGGTGCCGGGAAGGCGGGCGGGAGCGCGCGACCTCGCGCCGCCGCGCCGATCGGCCGGTCGAAGATCTCGGCGAGGCACGCGAGGCAGCCCGCCGAGAGGTGCGCCTGGACGAGCGCGGCGTCCGCGAGGTCGAGCTCGCCGGCGGCGTACGCCGGCAGGAGACGCCGCAGCTCCTCGTGCGTCACGGCTCCCCGCATACCGCACTCCGGCCGCGGGACGCCACGAAAAAGGACGCCACCGCCACGCCTCCTCCCCGGCGCCTCCTCCCATGTGGCGATGGCGGTCAGCCGCGGAAGCGGCGACAAGGCACCAGTGCCGCCGAAGCGGCGACAAGGCAGCAGTACCGAGGAGGCACACAAGGATGACGTTGGAGGATTTCTACGAGGCGTTCCGTCGCGTGGCGTGGGATTTCGCGAGCGACCGCCAGGGTCGGCTTCGGGACGGACAATGGCGCTGCCCGATCGAGGCGGTCGGCGAGATCGTGCTCGGGGAGCGGCTCGGCTACCGTCTCGCGGCGGCGCGGCTGCGGCTTCCCTACGACGTGATGACGGACATCATCACGGCGGCGGACGGGAACCCGACCCAGGCGCCGAGCGTCGAGGTCCGGCGGACGCTCCTGCGCATCGTGCAGGAGGCCCAGGCCGAGCGCGACCTGATCGCCGAGGTGCGGGCGCTCGTCGAGCGGCCGGACGGCCGCCCGGCGGACGTTCCCGAGACGCGCTCGCGTCTCGGGCGGGCGCGCCGTCGCGTTGCCTCGGTCGTGAGCGCGTTCCTCGCGCTCATCTGACCGGGGAACCGTCCCGTCCGGGGCGCGCGGCGGGACGGCGCCGCCGCGCGCCGGGGTTCCGGGCGAAGTAGTCGAGGGAGACCTCGACGCCGCGACGGACGAGCTTGCCCGTCATGATGTTGTAGGGCAGGAGCTGCTCGGCGACGATGGTCGCGACCGCCGTCGCGAGCAGCACGGGCACGACGGCCGCGAAGTTCCCGGTCACTTCGGCGGCGAAGAGGCTCGCGGTGAGGACGATGCGCGCGCCGGCGCCGAAGACGGCGCCCATGAAGACGAGCGCCACGAGGCTGGGCGACATCCCGCTCGCCGCACCGACGAGGTGGCCGACGATCCCGCCCGTCGCCCCGGCGACGATGAAGAGCGGCGCGAGCACGCCGCCGACGGTCCCGGACGCGAGCGCGACGAGCCAGGCCGCCCCCTTCGCGACGAGGAGGTGGGCGAGCTGGCCGATCGTCGCCTGGTCGTTCAGGACCGTGCGGAGGAGGTCGTAGCCCACGCCGAGCACGTCGGGCGCGGCGAACGCCACGAGCCCGACGAAGAGCGCGCCCAGGACCGGCCGGGAGACGAGGCCCGTCCCGGGGATGCGCTTGTAGGCGTCCTCGAGCCAGTAGAGCGCGGCGGTGATGCCGGCCGCTTCGGCGCCGGCGAGGACGCCGAACGCGAGGCACCACGCGAGCGCGGTCGGTCCGATCGACGCCGTCGGGTGCATCGCGAAGAGCGGTGCGGCATCGAGGAGCGTCGTCCGGAGGACGTACGCGACCGCGACCGCGATCGCGGGGAGCGCGACGGTGCGCAGCGAGAACTCGAACGTGATGAGCTCGACGGGCAGGAGCACGGCGGCGATCGGGGTCCCGAAGATGCCCGTCATGCCGGCCGCCGCGCCGCACGCGATCAGCACCTTCCGCTCGTTCGCGGTCGTCGCCACGAGCTGGCCGAGCACGGAGCCGATCGCGCCGCCCGTCTGGATGATCGGTCCCTCGGCCCCGAACGGGCTCCCGAAGCCGATGACGAGCGCGGAGAAGACGGGCTTCAGGAGGGCGACGCGGAGCGGGATGCGGCTCTCCTTCTCGAGCACGGACTCCATCACCTCGGGGATGCCGTGGCCGCTCAGCGCGGGATGCCCGAAGCGGATCGCGAGGCCGGCCAGGAGGTTCGCGCCGACGAGCGCGGCGAGCATGCCGAGCCCGTACGCGAAGGGCCCCGCGTGCGCCTCCGCGTACGCCGCGGCGATCCGATGGTAGAAGGCGAGGTGTGTGAAGAACCCGATCAGGCGGAGGAGCGTCCACGCGGCGCCAAAACCCGCGACGCCGAGCACGACGGCGGCCCCGACCAGGAACGCGTACCGATGCTCCTCGACGACGGCCCCGAGCTCCTCCTCGACCGTGCGAACCTCTTGCGCCAGTGCCATATCCCATCGATTGAATCATATCGTGACACGATATGAAATCGCGGCAGGGCGGCCCTGGCGAATCACGTCCGCCGTCGCGTCCGGGCCGGGGGCGGAGGGCGGTCGAGCGCCTGCACCATGCGGGCGAACGGCATCCCCGGCGTCCGCCCGAGCGCCTGCGACATCGCCTGCAGCTCGGCCAGGTGGTGGAGCGAGAGCTCGTGCAGAACCGCTTCGCCTCGCGCCGTGAGCCGCACGACGACCTGGCGGTGGTCGCGCGGATCCCGGTCGCGCCGCACGAGGCCGTGCGCCGCGAGCCGGTCGATCAGCTCGACGGCGCTGTGGTGCTGCAGCTGGAGACGCTCCGCGATCTCGCCGACCGTCGGGCGTCGCCCCGCGGGGAGCCCCTTCACGGCGAGGAGGAGCTGGTGGTGCTGCGGCCCGAGCCCCGCCGCGCGCGCGGCGCGCTCGCTGAAGCGCAGGAAGCGGCGGATCTGGTAGCGGAACTCCGCGAGCGCGCGGTACTCGACGAGGCTCGGCGTCCGCCGCCTCCGTCGTCTCGTCGCCGGCACGCCGCGAAGCCTAGCATACATCGCGCGGCCGCACGCCCGATGCTGGCGACGCCCGCGGCGCTGCGCTAGAGACGCCCATGCCCGCGGCGGGGTGGAGGAGGCTCGCGCTCGCGGCCGTGCTCGCGCTGGTGGTCGGATGCGCGCACCGCGCCGGGTCCGCGGACGAGCCCTGCGAGCTCGGCGAGGACGTCGTCGGGGGCGCGGTCGAGCCGGCCGCGCGGGACGCCGTGGTGCCGGGGCGGAAGAAGGCGTGGGAGGCGTCGTTCGGCGGCGAGGAGGCGGCGAGGCCCGCCATTCGCGCGCGCCTCGCGGGCTGGCCGCGCGTCCTCGCCGTCGACCCGCGCGGGCTGCCGGCCGACGACCGCGGCTTCGTCGGGCGGCTCGCGCGCGACACCTGGCGCGGCCTCGTCGCCTTCACCGACCGCGAGAGCGGGCTGCCGATCGACAACGTCCGGCTCGCCGCGACCTCCGTCGCCGGCGATGCCGCGCGCGTCGGAGACTACACGAACGTGACGAGCATCGGCCTCCGCCTCCTGGCGATCGTCGCGGCCCGCGAGATCGGGCTCGTCGGGCGCGTGCAGGCGGTGGCGCTCGCGCAGCGGCTCCTCGCGACGCTCGAGGGCCTCGAGACGCACGAGGGCTTCTTCTTCAACTACTACGACACGACGTCGCGCGAGCGGACGAGCCACTTCGTCTCCTTCGTCGACTCGTCCTGGCTCACGGCCGGGCTCATGGTCCTGCGCGCGGCGGTCCCGGAGCTCGCCGAGCCGGCGACGCGGCTCCTCGCGCGGCAGGACTACCGGTTCTTCTGGGACCCGGCGACGGGCCGCATGTCGCACGGGTACTGGGTGCAGCGCGGGACGCGCTCGCGCTTCCACTACGGCGTCCTCTACGCCGAGTCGCGGCTCGGGAGCCTGATCGCGATCGGGCGCGGCGACGTGCCGGAGGCGCACTGGTTCCGGCTCGCTCGCACCTTTCCGGCCTCGTGCCGCTGGCAGCGGCAGCCACCGCACGGCCGGCGGGCGAAGACGGTCCGCGGCACGACGTTCTTCGGGGGGTGGTACGAGTGGGGCGGGACGCGGTTCGTGCCGTCGTGGGGCGGGAGCATGTTCGAGGCGCTCATGCCGACGCTCGTGCTCGACGAGCGGCGGTGGGCTCCCGCGAGCCTCGGCACGAACGACGTCGCGCACGCGACCGTGCAGCGCCGCTGGGCGCACGACGTCCTCGGGCTCGAGCTCTGGGGCATGTCGCCGAGCAGCACGCCCGGGAACGACGGCTACGGCGAATACGGCGTCCCGGTCCTCGGCTCGCTCGGCTACGCGCCGGGCCCCGTGACGCCGCATGCCGCGGCGCTCGCCCTCGCCGTCGTCCCCGACGCGGCGCTCGCGGACCTGCGCGCGCTCGCCGCCGTCCCGGGCGCCTGGGGCGACTTCGGGCTCTACGACGCGGTGGACCCGCGGACGGGCGAGGTCGCGCACGCGTACCTCGCGCTCGACCAGGCGATGACGTTCGTCGCGGCGGCGAACTGGCTCTGCGACGGGTGCGTGCAGCGCCGCTTCGCGAGCGACCCGAGCGTGGCGCGCGTGCTCCCGATGCTCGCGGACGAACGGTTCTTCGAGGATTGAGGTGGCGGAGGTCGCGCTCGAGGCGGTCGACAAGGTCTACCCGGGCGGGACGCGCGCGATCGCGGCGCTCGACCTGCGGATCGCGGACGGCGAGCTCGTCGTGCTCGTCGGACCCTCCGGGTGCGGGAAGTCGACGCTGCTCCGGCTGATCGCGGGGTTGGAGGCGCCGTCGGCGGGGACGATCCGCATCGGCGGGCGGGTGGCGAACGACGCGCGCCCGCAGGACCGGAACGTCGCGATGGTCTTCCAGGACTACGCGCTCTATCCCCACCTCTCCGTCCGCCGGAATGTCGCGTTCCCCCTCCGCATGCGCCGGCTTCCGGCCGCGGAGGTGGCGGCGCGCGTCGAGCGCGCCGCGGCGCTGCTCGAGATCGGGCCGCTGCTCGACCGGCTGCCGAAGCAGCTCTCCGGCGGGCAGCGCCAGCGCGTCGCGATGGGCCGGGCGCTCGTCCGCGAGCCGGCCGTGTTCCTCCTCGACGAGCCGCTCTCGAACCTCGATGCCCGGCTCCGCGTGCAGGTGCGGGCCGAGATCAAGGAGATCCAGGCGCGGACGCGGACGACGATGGTGTACGTGACGCACGACCAGGTCGAGGCGATGACGCTCGGCGACCGCGTCGCCGTCCTCGACCGCGGGCGGCTCCAGCAGGTGGCGCCGCCGCGCGAGGTCTACGAGCGGCCGGCGAACGCGTTCGTCGCCGGATTCGTCGGGAACCCGCCGATGAACCTCTTCCCGGCCCGCGTCGTCGCGAGCCCGGAGGGCCGCCCGGTCCTGGCGGTGGGCGCCGAGACGGTGCCCGTCGCGGCCGCGCGCGTGGCGCGCGCGCCGGCGGACGAAGAGCTCCTGGCCGGCGTGCGCCCCGAGGCGCTCCGCCTGGGCGGTGGTCCGGGCACGATCGGCGCGACGATCGAGCACGTCGAGTTCCTGGGTCACGAGACGCTCGCGCACCTCCGCCTCGACGGCGCACGGCCGGCAGTCCGGCTCGTCGCGCGCGTGCCCGGCATGCCGGCGCTCGCCAAGGGCGCGGCGGTCCGGGTCGGCGTCGACCCCGAGCAGGTCCACGTCTTCGACGCCGCGGGCCGCGCGCTCACGGCGTGACGCGGGCGCCGAGCGTGACGCGCACCGCGTGCGTCCCGCCGTCGGCGACGAGCGGGACGAGCGCCGCGCCGTCCGCGACCCGGCCCCCCATGCCGTCGACCTCGACCGCGACGACGGCCTCCGCGCGCCCGGTCGGGTTCTCGACCGCGACCGCCCAGCGGGTGCGACGGTCGGGGAGCCGGAGCGACACGCGGAATCCCGGCCACGCGTCGGGGATCCGCGGCGCCACGCGGAGCCGGGTGCCCTCCTCGACGGCGAGGCCGAGGATCGACTCGAGGGCGACGCGGTACGTCCAGCCCGCCGAGCCCGTGTACCACGTCCAGCCGCCCCGGCCGACGTGCGGCGGCACGGCGTAGACGTCGGCGGCGACGACGTACGGCTCCACCTGGTACACGCGCACCGCCGCGGGGGTGCGCGCCCGGTGGACGGGGAGCAGCATCTCGAGGAGCCGCGCCGCGCGGTCGCGCCGGCCGAGCTCGGCGAGCGCGCGGACGACCCAGAGCGCGGCGTGCGTGTACTGCCCGCCGTTCTCGCGGATCCCCGGGACGTATCCCTTGATGTACCCCGGATCGTGCGCCGTGCGGTCGAAGGGCGGCGTCAAGAGGCGGACGAGCCCCGCGTCCTCGTCGACGAGGAGCCGCTCGACGGCGTCCATGGCGCGTGCCGCGCGCTCGCGCGGCGCCGCGCCCGAGATGACGGCCCACGCCTGCACGAGCCCGTCGATGCGGCACTCGGCCGCCTCCGCGGTGCCGAGCGGCGTGCCGTCGTCGTAGTACGCGCGCCGGTACCAGGCGCCGTCCCACCCCGCGCCGTCGAGCGCGTCGGCGAGCGCCGCGCGATGCGCCTCCCACCGCGCGGCCCGCGCCTGGTCGCCGCGCCGCGCGACGAGCGGGAGGAACGCGCCGAGCACGTGGTAGAGGAAGAAGCCGAGCCACACGCTCTCCCCGCGCCCCTCGCGGCCGACCCGGTTCATCCCGTCGTTCCAGTCGCCGGTCCCCATGAGCGGCAGGCCGTGCGCGCCGCGGGTGAGCGCGCGGTCGAGCGCGCGGCAGCAGTGGGTGTAGAGGTCGGCGCGCTCGGCGGCCGGGGTGGGGAGGAGATAGGCCTCGTCCTCGCCGGGGGCGAGCGGCCGCGCGGCGACGAAGGGCAGCGGCTCGTCGAGGACGCCCCAGTCGCCCGTCGTCCGCACGTACTCCGCCGTCGCCCACGGGAGCCACGCGAGGTCGTCCGAGAAGCGCGTCCGCGTGCCGCGGTCCGCGGGCGGGTGCCACCAGTGGAGCACGTCGCCCTCGACGAACTGATGCGCCGCGTGCAGGAGGAGCTGCGCGCGCGTGAGCTCCGGTCGGAGCCAGACGAGCGCCGCCGCGTCCTGGAGCTGGTCCCGGAAGCCGAACGCGCCGCCCGACTGATAGAGCGCGGAGCGGCCCCACAGCCGGCACGCGAGCGTCTGGTACGGGAGCCACCCGTTCACCATGACGTCGAGCGCGGGCGCCGGGGTCTCGATCTGCACGCCGTCCGTGAGCGTCGTCCAGAGCGCGCCGACGGCGTCGAGCGCGCGCGCCACCGCGCCCGGGCGGCGATAGCGCCGGACGAGCGCGCGCGCCGCCCGCGCGTCCGGCGCCTCGCCCAGCAGGAACGTCACCTCGACGGCGGCGCCCGGCCGGACGGCGAGCGGCACCGCGAGCGCGGCGCACGGGTCGAGCCCGCGCCCGAAGCGGCCGTCGAGCGTCCCCGCGCTCGCGACGGCGGCGGGCCGCGCGAGCGTGCCCGCCGGGCCGAGGAACGCCGCGCGGTCGCCGGTCGCGCGGACGCGCTCGGGCCGCGGGCCGACGGCGGCCGCGAAGGCGACGGGGGTGCCGAAGTCGTCGGGCGCGAGGCGCCGGGCGTGCACGATCCCGGCCGCCCGGTCGTACCGCGTCTCGACGGAGGGCGCCTGCTCGTCCTCGGGAAGGGCGCCGAGGACGAGCTGGAAGTACGCGAAGAGCGTGAGGCGTCGGCGGCGCCGCGTCCGGTTCGTCAGGCGCACGCGAACCACCTTCACCGCGTCGGCGGGCGGCACGAAGACGGTCACCTCCTGCGCGAGCCCGCGGCTCGCGTGGCGGAAGGCCGACCAGCCGAAGCCGTGGGTGACCTCGACGGTCGTCCCGGGCGAGGTCGGCCCGGGGAGCGGCGACCAGAAGATGCGTGCGTCCTCGTCGCGGATCCAGAGCGCCTCGCCGTGCGGGTCGGCGACCGGGTCGTTCGACCACGGCGTCAGGCGGTGCTCGCGGCTGTTCCGGCTCCACGTGAACCCCGCGCCCGCTTCGCTCACCAGGCAGCCGAAGCCCTCGTTCGCGAGCACGTTGATCCACGGCATCGGCGGGCGCGCGTCGGGCGCCACCCGGACGACGTACGCGCGCCCGTCGGGAGCGAACCCACCCGAGCCGTTCGCGAAGCGGAGCGCCGCCCGGCCGGCGTCCGCGGACGCCGGCCGCGGGGCGGGCGCGGGACGGTACCGCGCGGGCGGCGGCCGCCGGCGCCGGCCGCCGCGCGACTCGCGGCCGTCGAGGACGGCGCGCGCGCCGGCCCGCAGGCGCGCGAGGTCGGCGCGCGCGAGCGCGCCCGGCGGGACGACCCGGACGCCCGGCACGTCGTGGGGTGTGCGCCGCCCGGAGGCGAGGAGGACGAGGTCGACGTCGAGGCCGAGCGCGCGCCAGTACGCGGCGGCGCGCGCGAGCGCCTCGACACGCCGGCCGCGCGGCGCGGCCAGGACCCGGGGGCGGCCGGGCGCGGCCGCTTCGCGCGCGCGCACGCCGGGGCGGAGTCGGAGATCGCCGTAGGCGATGCGGGTGGCGAGCGCCGCGGCCGCCGCCGCGTCCGCGTCCGCGAGCCCGAGCCGCGCCCGCAGCGCGCGCTCGGCTGCGCCCGCCGCGGCGAACGCGGCGGGCGCGCGGCCGGCGTGCGCGGCGAGCGCGATCGCGGCCTCGCGCGTCTCGGCGACGCCGAGGAGCGCGACCAGCTCCGCGGATCCGCCGGGCGCGAGCCGCACGGTCCGCCGGAGCGCGAGCACCGGGTCGAGGACGGCGCCGACGGTGCCCGAGAGCGGCGCGG
This sequence comes from Binatia bacterium, assembly GCA_035650655.1. Taxonomy (GTDB): domain Bacteria; phylum Desulfobacterota; class Binatia; order DP-6; family DP-6; genus DASRHG01. The sequence continues at coordinate 19,284 of DASRHG010000132.1, forward strand.
GCGACGCGAGCGCGCGGGGATCGGCCGTCGTGCGCCCGCGTCCGAGAAACCGGGCGCGGTCGGTCTCGCACGCGAGCCGTCCCGGACCGGCGAGCGCGTGCACGAGCCAGGGGGTCGCCTCGCCCGCGCCGCGCGGCCGCCGGTGCGCGAGGAGCACGTCGCCCGCGCGCTCGGTCTCGACGAAGAGCTTCGAGAAGGCGGGGTGCGCCGCGTGCGCGGGGGCGTCGGCGAGGACGACCTCCGCGTACGTCGTCACCTCGATCGTGCGCGCGCGGCCGGTCCGGTTGCGGAGCCGGAGCCGGCGCAGCTCGGCGTCCGCGTCGGGCACGACGCACACCTCGAGCCGGGCGTCGATGCCGGCGTGCCGGCGCGCGAAGGCGACGACGCCGGGCGAGGAGGAGACGGCGGCCGGCGTCCGCGCGGGCACGGGCCGATCGGCGACGGACCAGACCGCCGCGCCGTCGCGCAGGTAGACGAAGACGCCGTCGGCGTCGGTCGTCGGATCGGCGCGCCACGCCGTGAGCGCGAGGCCGCGCCACGTGGAGCGCCCGCCGCCCGCCTCGGTCAGGAGGACCGTGTACCGCCCGTTCGAGAGCAGCATGGGTGGCGACCTCTAACCGAGACGGCCGCCGATCGCACGCGGTCAGTACTTGAGCGTCACCTCGGCGGGGAAGTCGCCGATCACCACCTCGTCGGTGGTGAAGCTCTCGACGGAGCGGCCGTTCACGACGACGCCGCGCAGGGGCTGGGAGAGCGGCGAGCGGAGGACGATCCGGCCCGGCGGCACGGTGAGGTCGCCGGTCAACCGGACGCGGACCGCGTCCGGTCCCGTCGCACGCATCGTCATGCCGAGGACGCCCCAGTACGTCGGAAGGCGCTTCACGACGACGCCCGGGTCGGCGGTGACCCACGCCGCCGGCACGCCCGCGCCGAGGACGAGCGCCTCGTCCGTCTCGCGCTCGTACGCGAAGAGGGTCCGGACCGACGTGACGAAGCCGGCGCCCACCCAGGCGTGCGGCATGTCGCCGATGAAGCGGGGCGCTTCGGGGTCCCGCCAGGCGATCTCCGCCCACGCGTTCCAGCCCGCGGGGCGCTGATCGGCGAGGAACCAGCGGAGCAGCTCGAGCGCGCGGTCGCGCTGCCCGAGGCGGACGAGCGTGCCGACGTTCCGGAGCTCGTACGGGCTGTAGTCCTGCCAGTCGACGACGCCGTCGCGGCGCTCGACGAACTCCTGCCAGTACCGGTCGTACGTGCGGGCGAGCGCGGCGGCGGGGAGGTTCGCCTGCTGCCCGCCGGGAGCGATCGCGATGCTCGTCGACGTCGGGTCGAAGTCGCCGAGCTCGACCGAGCCGGGGACGTAGTCGATGTGGTGGCGCTCGATCGTCCGCAGGACCGCGGCGTGCACGGACTCGTGGAACGCGTCGCGGAGCGCCGCGATGCTCGCGGCGTGCTCGTCGTCGCCGACGACGACGGCCAGCTCGGCCGCGTCGGTCACGGCGCGGAGCGCGAAGAAGTCGTCCCAGAAGGAGTGCACGGGGTGCCCGGAGTAGCCCTCGTGGCTGATCGACTCGGGGAGGAGGCCGAAGAACGGCTCCTTCTCCGGCGTCCGGTACTCGTCCGTCGTCCGCCGCCTGCGGAGCGCGCCCAGGTAGTCGACGGCGCGGACGACGTGCGGCCACATCTGGGCGAGGAAGCCGACGTCGCGCGTGTAGCGGTAGTACTCGGCCACCGCCCAGACGAACGCTCCCGCGCTGTCGTGCTCGGGCGTCGGGTCGGCGCCGCGCCGGTCGACGCAGCAGGGGACCTTGCCGTCCGCGCCCTGGAAGCCGGCGTACCAGCGCAGGAACTCGCGCGGCTCCTCGGTGAAGCCCATGGAGAGGAGCGCCGCGCTCGTCATCGCGCCGTCGCGGATCCACGAGCGCGCGTAGTTCCGCGGCCCGGGATGGAGGCCGGCGCCGTCGCGGTTCACGAGGATGTACCCGAGCGTCGAGCGCAGCGTGTCGACGACCTTCGTGCCGTCGGGCGGGAGCTGGAGCTCGACGCCGCCGAGCGTCCGCGCCCAGCTCCGCCGCACCTCCTCCTCCCGCTCCGCGGCGATCGCGGAGGCGCGGTCGCCCGCCTGCGTGGTGAGCGCCGCGATCCGGGGCTCGTGGAACGGGATCGCGAGGTCGACCTCGGCGTGGCCGTGCGCCTCCAGGTAGAGGTTGTACCGGAGCGCGGCGGACGCGAACCCGTGCGGGTCCGAGACCTCGGGATGGGGCGGCACCCGGCCGCCCCCGAGGAAGTGCGTGACGGCGCCGTCCTCGAACGTGCCGGCGCCGAACTGGTCCGGCGTCGTGAGCGAGACGACGGCCCGGTCGCGGTTCACCCAGACGACGCGCCCGTCGAAGCGGACGTCCTGGATGTGCGTCACGCCGCCGGTCGTGTTGACCGTCTGCCAGGGCGGGTTCACCTGGAACGGACGGACGGCGAGGAAGAGCGTCACGGGCAGGCCCGACTCGCTGCGGTTCTCCACGCGGTAGCGCGCCCACAGGACGGACTTCCCCGGCTCGCCCGCCGCGAAGGCGGTCGTCGTCAGCCGGAGCGCGTTCGCCTTCCACACGACCGACGGGATCGGCAGCGCGTCCCGGAGGTGCTGCTCGGTGCCGACGGCCCCCCAGGTGACGAGCCCGTCGTCCGTGTAGAGGAAGGGCTCGATCGAGAACTGGCCCTTGTCGACCTCGAGCATGCCCTCCTCGTTCAGGAGCGCGCACTTGTCGTCGCCCGGCACGCCGACCACGGTCCAGTAGGTCTGGAGGTCGTAGAGGTACTTCGGGTAGTCCCCCATCCGCGCGTCGCGCGCGATCGCCTCGAAGAAGCGGTTCGGCGACTCCGAGAACTCGACCGGCTCGACGCGGATCGCGGTGATGCCGTAGCCGCGCCCGCGCGCGCTCCGCTGGAGCGTCAGGCGCACGTAGCGCGACTCGGCGTCCGGCATGTAGATGTAGTCGCGCCCGCCGCGGCCGGTCGTCGTCCGGTACGCGTTCGTCCACGTCTCGCCGTCGGTCGAGACGTCCACGCCGAACGCCGACGCCCAGTCCTCCGGGTCCCAGTCGATGACGAGGCCGCCGAACTCGCGGTTGCGTCCGAAGTCGACGAGGAGCCACTGCTCGCGGGGCAGGGGCTGGGTGTGCCAGCCCGTGCGGTGCAGCCCGTCGAGGACGCTCGCCGGATTCTCGCCCGGCGCCGACGTCGAGGCGGTGACGGCGGGCGCGACGCCGTCGACGTCGGCGCGCTCGCGCTCCTCGAAGGTGAGCTCGTCGATCACGAACGAGCCCGTCCCGCCCTCGCCGGCGGAGATCGCGAGCTCGATCGCGCCGACCTGCTTGAGCGGCCCGTCGTTCGCGCCCCACGCGAGCCGCATGCGGGACTTCCGCACCGTGACGAGCTGCCACTCGGTCGGCAGCGCCCAGTCCCGCTGTCGCCGCCACCAGACGCTCCGGCTGCGGGCGTCGATCAGCTTGAACTCGAAGTTGTTCGCCGGGCCCTCGCCGCGCAGCCAGAAGCCGAAGGCGTAGTTGTCGGGCAGGGAGAGCGCGAAGCTCTTGTGGATCAGGATGTAGCCCCCGCCCGGGTTGATGTCGAAGCCGACGCGGAGCGCGGCGCCGGTGCGGCCGGGCTCGCTCGTGATCCAGGCGCGGCTCCCCTCGGACGCGCTCACCGCCCAGCCCGACGGGTCCTCGAAATCGTCGAGCACCCGCGCCTCGCCCCGTGCGGGCGTGCGCGCGGCGAGAAGCGCCGCCACGGCCGCGAGGCCGATCAGCACCACGCGTCGCAGGTGCTACTCCTTCACTCCGCCGGCCGTGATGCCGGCCGTGTAGTAGCGCTGGAGGCAGACGAAGAGCAGCACGACGGGCAGCACCGTGAGCACCGCGCCCGCCATCATGAGCTCGGTGTCCTGGACGTGCTCGCCGGCGAGGTTCGCGAGCGCGACGGGAAGCGTGTAGCGCGCGCGGTCGGCGAGCACGATGAGCGGCCACATGAAGTCGTTCCAGGTGCCCATGAACGTGAAGACCCCGAGCGTCACGAGGATCGGGGCGCAGAGGACCGGGACGAGCGTCGCGACGATCCGGAGCTCGCCGGCCCCGTCGACCCGGGCGGCGTCGAGCACGCTGTCCGGGATGGAGAGCGCGTACTGCCGCACGAGGAAGATGCCGAAGACGCTCGCCATGCCGGGGACGACGACGCCCCAGTACGTGTCGACGCCGTGGAGCCACGTGAGCAGGAGGAAGAGCGGCAGCATCGCGACCTGCGCGGGGACGACGAGGGCGGCGAGGAGGGCCCGGAAGAGGCGGGCGCGTCCGGGGAAGGGGAGCTTGGCGAAGGCGTACCCCGCCGCCGTGTTCAGCACGAGCGCGATCGCCGTCGTCGCGGTGGCGACGAGGGCGCTGTTCGCGAACGCGCGCGCGAGGTCGAGGCGCGCGACGAGCGCGCGGTAGTGCGCGAGCGTCGGCGCGCTCGGCACGAGCCGGGGCGGCACGGCGCTCGCCTCGCCCGTCGGCATGAACGACGCGGACACCATCCACAGGAGCGGCAGCAGCGTCACGGCCGCGCCCGCGACGAGGACGGCGTTCACCGCGATCGTCCCGGCGATGCGCCTCATTCGCGCTCGGCCTCCGCGGTCCGGAGCCGGAGCTGGAGGACGGTCGAGCTCGCGATGATCCCGAGGAGCACGCATGCGATCGCCGAGCCGGTGCCCATGTTCCACCAGCGGAAGCCCTCCTCGTACATGAGGAGGACGACGCTCAGGGTCGCGTTCGCGGGGCCGCCCTGGGTCATCACGTACGGCTCCGCGAAGAGCTGGAAGTAGCCGATCAGGGTGATCACCCCGACGAAGACGAAGGTGGGCGCGAGCATCGGCAGCGTCACGTGGCGGAGCCGCTGCCAGGCGCTCGCGCCGTCCAGCCGCGCGGCGTCGTAGAGCCGCTCGGGGATCGCCTGGAGGCCCGCGACGAAGATCACCATGTTGAAGCCGAAGTTCTTCCAGACGGCGAGCAGGATGATCGCCGGCATCGCCCAGCGCGGGTCCCCGAGCCAGTCGACCGCCGGCAGGCCGAGCAGGGCGAGGGCCGCGTTCAGGAGCCCGTGCCGCGGGTGGTAGAGGTCGCGCCAGACGACGGCGACGGCGACGAGCGTCGTCACGACCGGCAGGAAGTAGATCGTGCGGAAGAGCGCCTTCGCGCGGGCGAGCCGCGCCTCGAGGAGGAGCGCGGCGGCGAGCGACGCCGCGATCGAGAGCGGGCCGCCGACGAGGACGAAGTAGGCCGTGTTCCGGAGCGCCACCCAGAAGCGCGCGTCGTGTGCGAGCCGGCCCCAGTTCGCGAGCCCGACGACGCGGAGCCGGTCCGGCCGCGCGATCGCGTAGACGTCGAAGTCGGTGAACGCGAGGAGGAGCCCCGCCGCGACCGGCACGGCGAAGAAGACGCCGATCACGAGGAGCGCGGGCGCGACCAGCCACCACCCCGCGGTCGACGGACGCCCGCCGCTCACTCGCCGGCCTCGCGCCGGCCGAGCAGCCATCGCCGCTTCGCGAGCACGTCGTCGACGTCGCGGTCGAGGGCCGTGAGCGCCTGATCCGTCGTCATCTCGTCACGCGCCGCCGCCTCCGCCCACTGGCCGATCTTCGCGGCGATGCGCTCCCACTCGGGGATCTTGGGGGTCGAGCGCACGGATTGCAACTGAATCCAGAAGGCACGCGCGCGGGGGTCGTCGTGGAGGCCCGCGCGGCCCCACGCGGAGAGCCGCGCGGGCAGGTCGCCCGTGAGCCCGTAGAACCGCGCCTGCTGCGCGGGCGCGGTCAGGTACGCGACGAGCGCGCGGGCGGCGGCCTTGCGTCGCGACGTGCGCGCCACGACCAGGCTCGAGCCGCCGGCGAGCGACACGCCGGGCCAGGGCGCGCCGGCGGGCGCCGGCCACGGGGCGGTCGCCCATCGGGGCTGCATGTCGGGCGGCAGCCGCCGGGCGAACTCGCCGAGGTTCCAGGGTCCGGTCACGAAGAAGACGAAGAAGCCGCGGGCGAAGTCCTGGTACACGTTCGCGGTCGCCGTCTCGCCGCTCCGCGGCGCGAGGCCGCGGCGGAAGAGGTCCGTGTAGAAGGCGAAGCCCGCGCGCACGCCGGCGCTCCGGAAGTTGCCGCGGGTGTCGCCGTCGCGCAGCAGCGTGCCGCCCGCCTGCAGCGCCAGGATGACGGGCGGCTCCCACTCGCGCGACGGGAGGACGATCGCCCAGCCGTCGGGGCCCGCGCGCGCCTTGGCGCGCGTCATCGCCGCGAGCCAGGCGTCCCACGTGCGGGGCGCCTCGGGGACGAGGTCGCGCCGGTAGAAGAGGAGCCGCGTGTCGACGTACCACGGCACGCCGAGCGTGGCGCCCTCGACGACGTTCGCGTCGAGGATGCCCGGAAACCAGTCGTCGGGATCGGACGTGGGCTCGAGCGGCTCGGCGGCGCCGAGCACGGCGAGCTCGGCGAGCCACGTGCTGCCCGCCTGGAAGACGTCGGGCAGCGCGTCGCCGACGAACGCCGTGAGCAGCTTCTCGTGCGCCGCGCTCCACGGGATCTGCTGCACCCGCACGCGGACGTCGGGGTGCGCGCGCTCGAACTCGGGGAGGAGCGCCGGCACGGCCTCGCCCTCGCGGCCCATCGCCCAGAGCACGACCGCGCTCCCGCGCTCCCCGCGCCCGCAGCCGGCGGCGGCGAGGACGAGGGCGGCCGCGGCGAGACGGCGCACGCGGGCGCGGCGGGGGATCAAGGCGGCGGCGGCGCCCCCGGCCGGCCCCACCGCGCGGCCTGCGCCCGCTCCGGGAGCGCCCAGACGCGACGATGGAGCGCGTCGGTCGCGTCGGGGTCGAGGAGGAGGACGCGTCGCTCGTCCGGCACGAGGCTCGCGGGGCCGTCGGCGAGCGCGCGCGCCACGAGCGCCTCGCGCGACGCGCGGATCGTCGGGCGAAGGCGGCGGGGCCCGCGGAGGAGCGCGCGATGGAGCGCGTTCGTCGCCGGGTCGACGGCGGCGCGGACGAAGCCGTCGCGCTCGGGCCCCGGGCGCGCCGCCGCGCGCCGGAGCGCCTCGGCGAGCCGCACCCCGAGATCGCGCAGCTCGGGCGGCGGGTCGTGCTCCTCGGGGATCAGGAAGAGACGCCAGCGGCGCGTGAGATCCCCGAGTCGCGCGCGGCTCGTCAGCACGGAGACGGGGACGGCGAGGACGAGCGCGCCGATGATCGGCGTCACCCACCAGAAGTAGTGCGGATTGAGGCGGAGCAGCGTGGCCGCCCACGCGATTGCGGCCACCATGTCGAGCCAGTGCTGGCGGAGCGCCTCGCCCCAGGTGGTCTCGTCGTCGCCGCGCGCCTGCGACCGCCATCCGACGGTCCGGCCGAGGAGGTTCAGCAGGACGAAGCGGCTGTGGAAGACCATCCGGATCGGCGCGAGGAGGCTCGAGAGCACGATCTCGAGGACGACGCTCAGCGCGAGCCGCCCGACGCCGCCGAACCCCCGCGTCGAGCGCTTCGCCGCGATCAGCACGATGCTCAGCAGCTTCGGCAGGAAGAGGATGAGCGCGATCACGACGACGAGCGACACGGCCCACTCCGGGCGCCACACGGGCCACTCCGGGAAGAGGCTCGGGCCGTGCGGGAAGTAGTCCGTCTCGCGGATCGCGAACCAGATCGCCTCGGCCGTGGAGAGGACGAGGAACGCGTTCCAGAGGAGCGCCGACACGTAGGAGAGGGCGCCGTTCAGGAAGAGCGCGCGATGCGCGCCGAAGAGACCCTCCGTGAAGAGGAGGCGGAGGTGCTGGAGGTTCCCCTGACACCAGCGCCGATCGCGGCGCATCTCCTCGAGCAGCGTCGAGGGGACCTCCTCGTAGCTCCCGCCGAGGTCGTACGCGAGCCAGAGCGTCCAGCCGGCGCGGCCCATGAGCGCCGCCTCGACGAAGTCGTGGCTCAGGATCTCGCCGCCGAGCGGCTCGCGCCCCGGCAGCCGCGGGAGCCCGCAGTGGTTCATGAAGGGCTCGACGCGGATGATCGTGTTGTGCCCCCAGTATTGGCCGTCGCCGAGCTGCCAGAAGTGGAGGCCCGCGGCGAACATGGGCCCGTAGGCCCGGCTCGCGAACTGCTGCACGCGCGCGAACAGCGAGCGGCGGTTCACGGCCGTCGGCGCCGTCTGGATCATGCCGACGTCGGGGTGGCGGTCCATCAGGTCGACGAGCCGGGCGAGCGTCGCGCCGGACATGATGCTGTCCGCGTCGAGCACCACCATGTAGTCGTAGCGCCGTCCGAAGCGGCGGAGGAAGTCGGCGACGTTCCCGCTCTTGCGCTCGA
>DASRHG010000133.1:0-28911 GCA_035650655.1 Binatia bacterium
CAGCCCTGGTCGAAGACGAACTCGCCCAGGCTGTGCCCCTTCAGGTACAGCGGACACGCGCCGATCAGACGGTCCGCGCCGTCCCAGAGCGTCAGGTGCTGCGGCAGCCAGCCCGCGCGCCGCGCCGCGGACTCCGAGTCCTCGACGGCGGAGAGGAAGCCCCACTCGAGGAACGGCGACGCGTCGCCGACGAGCGCGTCCCACGCCGCGCGCGGCACCTCCCGCACGCCGTCCACGATGCGGAGGCGAGGCATCCGCGCCTGCTAGCTCGCGGGCACGCGCCGGGCGACGTCGGCACACCGGTCGAGGAGCGGCAGGATCACGTCGGCGCCCGCCGACGGCAGGGCGAAGATGCCGCGCCCGACGCCCGCCTCGGCGAGCCGGCGGAGCTCGTCCACGTTCTGCGGCACGCCGTAGACGGTGACCGAGAGCGACGCGGGATCGCGCCCCTGCTCGCGCGCGAGCCGGCGGAGCGACGCGATGCCGTCGGCGAGATTCTTGGCGCGCACGCCGATCGGCAGCCATCCGTCCGCGTACTCGACGACGCGCGCGAGCGCGCGCGGGCCGTGGCCGCCGAGGAGCACGGGCGGATGCGGCTTCTGCACGGGCTTCGGCCACGACCAGAGCGGCGGGAACCGGACGAGCTCGCCCTGGAACGACGGCTCGTCCTCGGTCCAGATCGCCTTCATCGCCAGCACGCGCTCCCGCAGAAGCTTCCACCGCGTGCGGAAGTCGGTGCCGTGGTCCTCCATCTCCTCGGCGTTCCACCCCGCGCCGATCCCGAAGACGACGCGGCCGCCGGAGAGGTGGTCGAGGCTCGCGACCTCCTTCGCGGTCGTGATCGGATCGCGTTCGACGAGGAGGCAGATGCCGGTCCCGAGGCGAAGACGCGTCGTCACCGCGGCCGCGACGGCGAGGGCGACGAACGGATCGTGCGTGTGCCAGTACTCCTTCGGGAGCGCCGCGCCGCCCGGCCAGGGGCTGCGCCGCGACGCGGGGATGTGCGTGTGCTCGGGCAGGAAGAGCGACTCGAAGCCGCGCTCCTCGACGGCGCGCGCGAGCTCGCCGACGGGGATCGCGTAGTCCGTCGCGAACATCGTGATGCCGAAATCCATCCCGGCTCCGTACGACGCGCCGCGGACGAGCGTCAAGGGGATCGCGGGCCGCGCGCGTTCCGTTGTAGGAGTCGGTCGATGCCCGGCGGCGACCCCGCGGCGCTCCGCGCCTACCACGAGGCGACGAAGCATTCGCCGGCGAGCGTGTACGGCGCGCGGCACACGCTCGACTGGGGGATCATGCCGCGGCCCTTCAAGGTCTACCCGGATCTCGAGCCGATCGCCCTCCCCCGGGACTTCGAGTCGTCCACGCGGCCCGCGCTCGCCGCGCTCGCCGACCCGGGGGCGACGGGCGACGGGCCGCCGCTCGACCGCGCCGCGCTCGCGCGGCTCCTCTTCTTCAGCGCCGGGATCGTGCGGACGCGGAGGTATCCGGGCGGGGAGATCCACTTCCGCGCCGCGGCCTGCACCGGCGCGCTCTACCACGTCGACCTCTACCTCGTGTGCGGCGCGCTCGCCGACCTCGACGCGGGCGTCTACCACTTCGGGCCGCACGACTTCGCGCTGCGCCGGCTCCGTCCCGGCGACCACCGCGGCGCGGTCGTCGCGGCGACCGCGGCGGAGCCCGCCGTCGCCGCCGCGCCCGTGCTCGTCCTCTTCGCGACGACGTTCTGGCGCAACGCGTGGAAGTACCGCGCGCGCGCGTACCGGCACGCCTTCTGGGACAGCGGCACCATCCTCGCGAACCTCCTCGCCGTCGCGGCCGCCACGGGCGTCCCTGCGCGCGTCGTCCTCGGCTTCGTCGACGGCGCTCTCGACGCCCTCCTCGACCTCGAGCCGATGCGCGAGGCGACGCTCGGCGTCGTCGCGCTCGGCCGCGGCGGACCGCCCGCCCCGGCTCCGCCGCACGCGCCGCCCCTCGCGCTCGCGACGCTCCCGCCGTCGGCGCGCGAGGTCGACTACCCCGCGATCCGCGACGCGCACCGCGCGGCGGCGCTCGCCGACGCGGACGCCGTCGCCGCGTGGCGCGGGACGCTGCCGCCCGGGCCGCTCGCGCCCGCCGCGGCCCCGGGGACCCCGCTCCCGCCCGCGCGCCCCGACGCGGTCCGCGAGCCGATCGAGCGCGTCGTCCTCCGCCGCGGCTCGGCCCGCGCCTTCGCCGAGTCGCCGATCGCGCTCGCCGAGCTCGGGGCGATCCTCGACGTCGCGACGCGCGGGTTCTCGGCCGACTTCGCGGCGCCCGCGCGGCCGCTCGCCGACGCGTACGTCATCGTGCACGCGGTCGACGGCGTCCCGCCGGGCGCGTACGTCCACGACCGCGCGCGCGCGACGCTCGTCCCGCTGCGCGCCGGGAGCTTCCGGCGCGAGGCCGGGCACCTCGCCCTCGGCCAGGCGCTCGCCGCGGCCGCGGCCGCCGACGTCTTCTGGCTCGCCGACCTCGAGCGCGTGCTCGCCCGCTTCGGGGCGCGCGGCTACCGCGCCGCCCAGCTCGCGGCCGCGGTCGAGGGCGGGAGGGCGTACCTCGCCGCCTACGCGCTCGGCCTCGGGGCGACCGGGCTCACGTTCTTCGACGACGACGTGACCGCGTTCTTCTCGCCGCACGCCGCGGGGAAGAGCGTCCTCTTCCTGCTCGCCGTCGGCCACCCGCGGCGCGGGCGCTGACTACGCGGGCCGCCGCCGACCCCACGCGTCCCAGTGCGTCCGCGCGGCGGCCGGCAGGCGCCGCGCGGGCTTGAAGTCGGCGCCGGTGAAGTACGCGACGGGGAGGAGCGCCACCTGCGTCACGTGGGCGGGAAGGCCGAGGAGCGCGGCCGCGTCCTGCTCGTACATGAGATGGAGCGTCGTCCACGCCGACCCGATCCCGCGCGCGCGGAGCGCCAGCATGAGCGACCACACGGCGGGCAGGACCGAGCCGTAGACGGACGCCTGCGCGAGCACGCCCGCGTGCTCGACACGGCCCTCGATGCACGGGACGACGTGGACGGACGCCTCGTGGAGGTGCTCGGCCAGGTACGTCGCGGACGCGATGATGCGCGGCATCTGCGCCTTGCGGACGTCGTCGGGCAGCTCGCGGTCCGCGTTCATCTGCCGGTACGCCGCGAAGGCGCGCCGGTAGAGCTCGGCGAGCGCGCCGCGCTTCGCGGCGTCGGTCACGACGACGAAGTGCCACCCCTGCTCGTTGCCGCCCGTCGGCGCCTGCATCGCGATCGCGAGGCAGCGCTCGAGCACGGCGGGCTCGACGGGACGCGCGAAGTCGAGCCGACGGCGAACGGAGCGGGTCGTCGTCAGCAGGTGGTCGATGGTCGCGAGATCCATGGGGCGTCCTCCCGGGAGGACGCCCCGCATAGCGCGTCCCCTCCCGCCGATGCAACGACGGGACGGCCGGATCACGGGAAGAGAAGCTTCGCCTTCTTCGTCCGGAGCGCCGCGGTCGCCTGCGCGCAGCGGCCGCCGACGCGGAGGGTGACGCGGAGCCGGTTCCCCTCGGCTTTCCGGACGGGCATGCGCCAGCCGTGGGTGCGGAAGAAGACTTCGCCGTCCTCGTTCGTCCGGAACGTGCCGTCGACCGGCAGCTCTTCTCCTGCCCGCACGCGTCGATCGTGCAGGGATCGCCGTCGGCGCACTGCTCGGCCGTGCTGCACGGCGCGCAGTCCGCGATCTTCACGTGCCCGCAGACCCCGGCCCGGCACACGTCGGTCGTGCAGCCGTTCCCGTCGCCGCACTCCGCGTCGGCGCCGCACGGGAGGCAGCCGTCGACGGAGGCGTGCGCGCAGAGGCCCGCCTCGCACGTGTCCGTCGTGCAGGCGTTCGCGTCGTCGCAGTCGGTCGCCGTCGCGCACGAGACGCAGCCCGGGATCGGGGTGTGGACGCCCCCGACGTCGTCGACGCACGGGTCCGTCGTGCACGGGTCGTGGTCGTCGCACGTCGCGTGCGCACCGTCGCCGCCGTGCTCGTCGTCGCCATCGCAGCCATGCCCCCCCGTCGCACTCGTGCCCGCCGTGGCACTCGTCCCCGTGGCCGCACTCGCGCCCCCCGCCGCCCTCGTCCCCCGAGCCGAACGGCGCGCCGCCGAGATGGTCCTTGTCGTGGTCGTTCGCGTCGGCGGAGGTCACGAGGTAGAAGCGCGCCGACGAAAGCTCGCCCGCGCAGAGCGGCGGCGCCATGCAGCGGCGCACGAACGCGGGGCGCGGATCAGCCCGCCGCGGCGGCGGGCTCGACGAGCGGGAAGAACGCGCGGCCCGCCCGCAGCTCGTCCATGAGCCAGTCGGCGAAGCCGTGCTTCACGACCCACTCGAGCCGCTCGCTTCGCCACTGCACGCGGTAGGGGTCGAAGGGCGGCCGGCCCTCGGCCTGGAGGCGCTCGAGGGTCGCGAGCACGTCCGCGTCGTCCCGGGCGACCGCGGGCCGTGCCTGCATCCGCTCGAGCCAGCCGAGAAGGCGCGGGTGCCGCGCCGGGTCGAGCGGGAAGCCGAAGAAGCCGAGCGCCATCAGGTGCGGGTAGAGCGCCACGTCGGCGACGGAATGGTCGCCGCAGAAGTACGGCCGCTCCCCGAGCGTCTGCTCGAGCTCGCCGCAGAGCCGGGCGACGTCCCGCGCCGTCGCCTCCCGGAGCGCCGGATGGCTTCCGCCGCGGCCGAACTCGACGATCGCGATGGCGTACGACGCCGCGTCGAGCTGCGTGTCGGCGAGGTCCTCGATCAGCCGGCAGCGCGCACGCTCCCGCGCGTCGCGCGGGTAGAGCGGCGGCGCCGGCCAGCGGTCCTCGAGGTACTCGCAGATGACGGTCGAGTCGAAGAGCGCGAACCCGTCGTCCACGAGCGCGGGGACCTCGCCGCGCGGGTTCACGTGGAGGAAGTCGGTGCGGTTGCAGTCGCCGTGCAGCGCCCGGATCGGCTCGAAGGGGACGCCCTTCTCGTGGAGCGCGATCCGGACCTTGCGGGCGTAGGGGCTGAAGGTGTCGTCGTAGAGCGTGAGCATGGGGGGTCCATGACCCCCGGAGGCGCGCCCCGTCAAGCCGGGGCGGCGGGCGTGCAGGCGGCGGCCGGCCCCGGGGCACCGTGCCCGGGCGGCCGCCGGCTGCACGCGGGCGGTCAGTCACCCTCGGGGAGGGTCGTCGTCGTGGTCGTCGTGTCGGGCAGGGTCGTGGTGATCGTCGGGCAGTCCTCGGCGCAGTGGCGGAAGACGCGGCGGCCCTTCTTCCGCGCCCGCTTCTCGTCGTTCGTCCGCTCGAGGACCTTCTCGTACTTGTCCTCGGCCGGCGGCTCGCACGCCTCGGCGCACGTCGTGGGCGGCGTGGCGCCGCAGCTCGCGAGGCACTGGTCGAGCGCGCCCTGCGCGAGCGCCGCGCAGTCGTCCGCCGGCGTCCCCGCCGCGAGACAGTCCTGCTTCATCGCGTCCGCGGTCGTCTGGCAGTTGACGACGCACGTGTCCGGCGGCGGCGGCGCGCACCGCGTGGAGCGGCACGTCCGGTCGAATGCGTCGGACCTGGCCGCGCAGGTCGCCTCGTCGACGCCCTTCCTCAGGCACTTCGCCTCGAGCCGCGCCGTCCTCGCGTCGCAGAAGTCGGTGCACTTCTCCGACATCCGGCAATGAAGCGCGACGCACGTGTCGAACTCGTTCTTCGCCGCGTCGGTGCAGGTGGCCTCCGGCTGCCCGGCGGCGACGCAGCGGAGGAAGTCCTGATGCGCGTGGCTGTCGCAGAGCTCGGGGCACGTCGGCTCCGGCGCGTCGGCGTCGTCGCAGTTCTGGGCGATGCAGTTCCGCGCCGCGTCGGCCGCCTGCGCCTTGCACTGATCCTCGGAGGTCCCGCCGGCGACGCAGTCGCCGATGCCGGCGGCGGCCGCCGCCTTGCAGCGGTCCTCGCAGCTCGGCTCGGGCTCGCCGCATGCGCTCGCGACGCAGGCGTCGAGCGCCTGCTTCGCCTGCGGCTCGCACGCGTTCGCCGCGCCGCCGTTCGCGATGCACGTCTTGAAGGCGTCCTCGGCCGCCTCCCGGCACTCGTCGTCGCACGTCTCGGGCTCCGTGCAGTGCTCGGCGACGCACTTCCGGTTCACCTCGTCGGCGAGCGCGCCGCACACGTCGGTGGGGTGGCCCTCCGCGAGACAGCCGTCGTTCACCTTCTTCGCGATCGCCGCGCAGCGGTCGGGGCACGTCGGCTGCGGCGTGTCGCTACAGTGCTCCGCGACGCAGCGCTGGACCGCACTCGTCTGCTCGTGGCCGCAGTCCTCGGCCGTGCCGCCCTCCGCCACGCAGTGGGCGTACAGGAGGTTGCCGTAGAGCGTGCACTTGTCCTCGCACGTCCCGTCGCCCGCGCCGCAGAGCTTCGCGGTGCAGAAGCCGAGCGTCGCGGTGCGGAGCGCGTCGCAGACGTCCGCGCCCTTTCCCTCGGCGAGACAGTCCGCCTGCTCCTCGTCCGCCGCCGCCGCGCAGCGGTCGCCGCACGAGGGCGGCGCGGGCGGCGTCGGACACGCGTCCGCGCACGACTCGTAGGCCGCGTGCGCCTGGCTCAGGCAGTCGCTGCCCTGCGCTTGCTGGCATTGGCGGTACACGGTCTCCGCCTGGGCGCCGCACTGCTGCTGGCAGGTCGGCGAGCCGGAATCGGTCCCCGAATCCTCCGCGTATGCGGGCCACGTGACGAGCAGCAGACCGAACAGCGACATCCCGAGCAAGCGGACAGAGCGCATCGGTTCCCCTTTCGTGTCGTCGAGCGACGGCGGCCGGAGGCAGCAACCCGCGTGCCCCCCGAGGGCGGCCGCGGGCGAGCGAACGAAAGCGCGGCGTTGGACGGGCGCCGGGGCGAGTGCGGGAGCGGACGACGCGGGTTCGGCGCGCCGGCGGCGTGACGCCCGTCGCCCGTCCGTCGCGCGCTAGGCGACGAGCAGGGCGGCGCCGATCACGCCCGCCGAATCGCCGAGCGCATGGCGGACGATCGGCGTGGCGAGCGTGTCGTTGAAGACGTAGCGGCGGACGGCGTCGCGGCCGGGCCCGTAGAGGACGTCGAGGTTCGAGAGGCCGCCCCCGAGCACGACCACGTCGGGGTCGAGGATGTCGATCACGTTCGCGAGCGCCCGGCCGAAGCAGTCGAGCCACCGCTCGAGCACCGCGGCCGCGATCGGGTCCCCGGCGGCCGCGCGCGCGCCGACCTCCGCCGCGGGCGCCGGGTCGCCGCCGGCGGCGCGGTAGGCCGCCTCGAGCGCGGGCCCGGAGAGCATCGTCTCGACGCAGCCGCGCCGCCCGCAGTAGCAGCGGGGGCCGGCGGGGTCGATCGAGTGATGGCCCCACTCGCCCGCGATGTGCTGCGCGCCCGTCCAGAGCCGCCCGTCGTGGACGAGGCCGCCGCCGACCCCCGTGCCGAGGATCACGCCGAACACGAAGCCGCGTCCCCGTCCGCTCCCGTGGAGGGCCTCGGCGAGCGCGAAGCAGTTCGCGTCGTTCTCGAGGCGCACCGGCGCGCCGAGCCGCGCGGCGAGGTCGGCCGCCAGGGGGCGACCGTTCAGGCAGGTCGTGTTCGAGTTCTTGAGCGTGCCGTCGCGCGCCAGTGCCCCGGGCGTCCCGACCCCGACCGGGCCCCCGCCCCCCGCGGACGGCCGAAGGCGCTCCACCACCTCGGCGACGCGCGCCACGATGTGCTCGTAGCCGCGCTCCCGCTCCGTCGGCACCCGGACCCGCTCGACGACGGTCGCGTCCGCCGCGAGGACGACGCCCTCGATCTTCGTCCCGCCGAGGTCGATTCCAATCGCCCGCGCCTCGCGCTGCATCGCCGTCCGCGCTACCTAGCACACGACGGGACCTCGACGGAGGGTGGATGACGACCTGGCAGGGCGCGGCAACGGCGGTGGCGATCCTCTTCGGCACGCACAACGTCCTCGTGAAGCGCGCGGCCGGACGGCTGCCGGACGCGTGGGGGGCGCTCGTCCTCGAGCTCGCCGCGGCGGCGACGATCGCGCTCGCGATCACCGCGATGGGAGCCGCCGGGGGCGCTCCCCCGCCGCCGCGCGACGCCGGCGCCCTCGGCCTCGTCGTGCTCGGCGGCCTCTTCCTCGGCCTCGGGTCGGTCCTCTACTTCACGGTCTTCCGCCTCGGCGGTCCGCTCGCCGTCGCCGTGCCGTGGGTGCTCGTCGGGTGGGTGCTCGTGGTGACGCTCCTCGGCGTCGCCGTCGAGGGCGACCGCCTCGGCTGGCGCCAGCTCGCCGGCCTCGTCGCCGCCGCGGTCGCGCTCTGGCTGCTCCGCTGACGCGGGCCGCCGGGCTTGCGGGCAGGCCGCGGGCTCTGCGACAACGGCCGCGGAGGACGCGATGCCGTACGCCGAGGGGCGCGTCTACCACGACGCCGACTCGCACGTGATGGAGACGCCCGACTGGCTCGTGCCGCACGCGGAGCCCGCCGTGCGCGCCCGCCTCCGGCCGCTCGTGCTGACCGGCTGCAAGCCGGGCGAGGAGTCCTTCATCGACGAGCTCCGCCGACGCCGCGAGGATCCCGCCGAGCGGGCGGCCGCGGCGCGCGAGATCATGCTCCGGAAGAACTGGAGCGCGCTCGGCGCGTTCGTGCGCGAGGACCGGCCCCGCGCCCTCGACGCGCTCGGCTTCGCGAGCCAGCTCGTCTTCAACACGTTCCTGAACCCGCTCCTGCTCGAGGCGGAGCACGGAGCGGACCTCGACTGGGCCTACGGCTTCGCCCGCGCGCACAACCGGGCGCTGCTCCACTTCTGCGCCGTCGATCGCCGCCTGCTTCCGACCGCGTACGTGCCGCTCGCGGACTTCGACCGGGCGCGCGCCATGGCCGAGGAGGCGATCGCGGCGGGCGCGAAGGCCCTCCTCGTCGCCTCGGCGTGCCCGGCGCGTCACTCGCCGAGCCACACCGGGCTCTTCCCCGTGTGGGCGGCCGCCGAGGAGGCCGGGGTCCCGATCGTCCTCCACGTCGGCGGCGGCGGGCGCCTCCTCGACCCCCACTTCTTCGCCAACGGCCTGCCGCCCGTGCCGGACTTCCACGGCGGCACCGAGAACTTCCGCTCCGTCGACTACATGGCGATCCCGGGTCCGCCGATGCAGATGCTCGCGACGCTCATCATCGACGGCGTCCTCGCTCAAGCGGTTCGCCGACGCCACGCCGGGCCTCTCCGCGCGCGCGCTCGACCGCTTCTACGCCGCGAACTTCGTCGACCTGATGGGCGCCGCGCTCGCCGCCTGAGGCGGCGTCAGTTGTCGCGCACCACGGTCTCGCCGAGCCCCGTCGTGCTCGGCATGCCGGTGACGGCGTGGAGGTTCTTCACGCACGTCATGTCCTCCTGCTTCGAGCCCGGCGTGATGCTCGGGTAGTAGAACATGAAGAGGTTGCAGTGCTCGTTCGCGTCCGTGAACGGGCCGAACTCGTATCCGACGTCGTCGGGGTTGTCGTACGCGCACGTCCACTGGATGCCCGAGATCTCGATCGGCGTCTCGCCCTTCGCGGTGAAGGTCCGGAACGGCGGGTCGAGGTAGCCGTCCTGCCGGTAGAGCGGGACGCCGGGATCGTTCGGGTCGTTCGGATCCCACGTGCTCGCGACGAACGTCTTCCCCCGGTAGTGGTAGTGACCCGTGAGCCCGAGGAGCTTCACGGGCTTCGGGAAGGCGCACTGGGTCGTCTGCGTCCAGTTGAGCGCGTGCGGCGGCACGTCGACGTCGCGGTCCTGGCCGAAGAACGCGCCCGCGTAGGACGTCACGCGCTTCGGCGACATCGCGTACAGGTTGAAGATCGCCCACCCCTTCCCCCTGGGCGTCGTCAGGAGCCCGCTGTCGACGAAGTGCGTCTGCGCCGCGAGCTGCTCGCCGTGCCTGAAGTAGAACGCGACCCCCTTCGGAAGCTTCCAGGCGAAGTCGACCGACTGGGTCGCGAGGACGAGCTGCCAGACCGAGAAGTCGAGCGCGAAGTTGCACGCTTCGGCGCCGTCCGGGAGCGACATCGCGGGGTCCTGGGCGCGGTAGAGGTGCGTGTGGTGGCTCCCGCCGCTCACGCGGATGTGGACCTTGTTGACCGCCATGTCCTTCCTGCCGGGCATCTTGAAGTAGCTGCACTCGGTGATCTCTTTCCCGCGCTCGACGGCCACCGGGCCCACCTTCATCTGCACGCCGCGCCTCGGCTTCGGGAGGTGCGGGGCCTTCAGGCCCTTCGCGAGGGCGGCCGCGGGAAGGGAAGTCGCAAGTGCTGCGGCGGCTGCAAGGACGACGGCGGGGCGGGGGCGGAGCATCATCGGTGTGCGCTTACGCGCGCAGGTCCGCCGCGTCAATCCCAAACGCCACGACCCCGCGCACGGCGGGCGAGCGGGCAGCCGCTACGCGGGGCGCCATTGAGGGACGAGATCGCCGTCCGGCGACGGCCCGAAGTCGACGACCATCGGCATGTCCATCCGGAGCGCGTCGGCCCCGGCGCCGACGAGCCCGCCGATCGTCCGGACGCCCTCCTCGCACTCGACGAGCACGACCGGGAACGGCACCCGGTCCCTCCACGCGGGAAGCACCGGCGGGTGCACGACCACCCAGGAGACGAGCCGCGCGCGCCCGCTCGCGCGCTCCCAGTCGCTCTCCGTGGAGAGGCAGCGCGGACACATGGGCCCCGGCGGATGCCGCCAGAGCCGGCAGGCCCGGCAGCGCTGGAACCGGAGCTCCCGCTCGCGTGCCGCCGCCCAGTAGGGGATCCAATCGGGGCCGCCCGTCCGGCGGACGAAGTCGGGATCCGACACCTCAGTCGCCTCGCAGGAGCAGCGCGCTGGTCGGGACCATGTTGCCGCTCGTCGCGAGCGACAGCGTCGCCCCGGGGACCTGGTTGAGCGACGTGCCGCGGATCTGGCGCACCGCCTCGATGATGAGGTTGATCCCGTGGACGTACGCCTCGGAGAGGCTCCCGCCGCTCGTGTTCGTCGGGAGCCGGCCGCCGATCTCGAGCCCGTGGTCCTCGACGAACGCGCCCGCCTCGCCCGGCCGGCAGAAGCCGTATTCCTCGAGCGACGCGAGCACGAGCGGCGTGAACGCGTCGTAGAGCTGGACCACGGGCACGTCCTTCGGCTCGACGCCCGCCATGCGCCAGAGATCGCGGGCAGCGTACGCGCCCGGTGACTCGAGGAGCGGGTCCTTGAAGAAGTTGTTCATGATCCAGTTGCGCGGACCCATGCCCTGGGACGCCGCCAGGATCCACGCGGGCTTCTGCCGGAGGTCGCGCGCCATCGCGGCCTCGGCGACGATCACGGCCGCGGCGCCGTCGGTCTCGAGGCAGCAGTCGAGGAGGCGGAGCGGCTCGGAGACGAAGCGCGCACGGCGGTAGTCGTCGAGCCCGATCGGCTGCCGCATCGTCGCGACGGGGTTGCTCGTCGCGTGGCGGCGCATCGCGACGGCGATCCACCCCAGGTGGTCGGTCGTGTACCCGCGCTCGTGGAGGAAGCGCCGCGCGAACATCGCGACCTGGTCCACGGGACGGACGAAGCCGTAGGGGGCGAAGAGCGCGGTCTCGTTCCCCTCCGCCGGCGACTGGTCCCGCTCGCGCGAGGTCCCGGCCCACGGGCGCCCGCCCGAGCCGCGGTTCCGCGAGCGGTACACGAGCACGCAGCGCGCCATGCCGGCGGCGATCGCCGCCGCCGCATGCCCGACGACCCCGCAGCCGCCGCCTCCGCCGTACCCGACCTCGCCGAAGAAGCGGAGGTTCGGGATGCCGAGGCTCCGCGCGATCGCGTTCTCGGCCGTCGTCTGGATGCTCCACTTCACCATGCCGTCCAGGTCCGACGGCCGGAGCCCCGCGTCCTCGAGCGCGAGCTTCGCCGCCTCGAGGGCGGTCACCTCCTCGGGGCGGCCGATGTCCTTCGCGAAGGGCAGCTGCCCGATGCCGACGATCGCCGCCTTGTCCCGGAGCGACACGGGCGGTCTCTACCAGATGCCGCGCGCGCGTGGCTACAGGAGCGCGCCGCGCAGGATGACGCTCGCGACGCTGAAGTAGATGACGAGGCCGGTCACGTCGACCAGCGTCGCGACGAACGGGGCGCAGGCGCTCGCCGGGTCGAACCCGAGCCGCCGGAGCACGAACGGCAGGAGCGAGCCCGCGAGCGTCCCGAAGGTGACGACGCCGACGAGGCTCCCGGCCACGGTGAAGGCGACGAGCCAGTAGTGCGCGCCGTAGGCGTGGAAGAGGACGACCCAGGCGAGGATGCGGACGAAGCCGATTGCCGCGAGGATCGACCCGAGCGCGAGCCCCGACCCGAGCTCGCGGCGGATGACGCGCCACCAGTCGCGCAGCTTCACCTCGCCGAGCGCCATCGCGCGGATGACGAGCGTCGAGGCCTGCGAGCCCGAGTTGCCGCCGCTCGAGATGATGAGCGGCACGAAGAGCGCGAGCACGACGGCGCGCTCGATCTCCCGCTGGAAGGCCCCCATCGCGGTCGCCGTCAGCATCTCGCCGAGGAAGAGCGCCGAGAGCCACCCCGCCCGCTTCCGCACCATCTCGAGGAACCCCACCTTGAGGTACGGCGCGCTCAGCGCCTCGCTGCCGCCGAGCTTCTGGATGTCCTCGGTCGCCTCCTCGGACACCGCGTGCACGATGTCGTCGACGGTGACGATGCCCTTCATGCGGCCCTCGGCGTCGACGACGGGCACGGCGATCAGCTTCGTGAGCGCGAAGAGGCGCGCGACCTCCTCCTGGTCCGTCTGCTCCGTCACCGTGACGAGGTCGGTGCGCATCACGTCGCGTACGCGGGCGCCCGCGGGGGCGTCGAAGAACTCGCGGAACGACACGACGCCGAGGAGGCGCTGCTCCGGGTCGAGGACGTAGGAGTAGTAGATGGTCTCGACGCGCTCGCGCCCCTGCTTGCGGAGGTAGGCGATCGCCTCGTCGACCGTCATCTCGGGACGGACGCGCGCGAAGCGCGGGTTCATGAGCCCGCCGGCGCGGTCCTCGGCGTAGGCGAGGAGCCCGAGCACCTCGTGGCGCGTCGGATCGTCCAGGAGCCCGAGCAGCGCCGCGCGGTGGGAATCGCCCACCTCCTGCACGACGTCGGCGGCGTCGTCGGGCGGCAGGAGGCGCATCCACGACCGGCGCTCGCCCTCCGGCAGCGCGAGGATCAGCTCGCCCTGCTCGCGCGCGGGAAGCGTGAAGAAGAACTCCTCCGCCTCCGCGCGCGGCAGGAGTCGGAACCCCTCGACCCGCTCCTCCTCGGCGAGCACCGGCCAGAGGTCCCGGAGCTCCTCGGCGGTGAAGCGGTCGCTCGGCGCTTCGGCGGCGGACGTGGTCATGCCCGCGTCCTTCACACGCCCGGGCGGGGATCGCAAACCCGCGCGGCGCCTTGACCGCGCCCGGCGCCCGTGGCTCATGGAGCGGCATGTCGCGATCGCTCGCGCTCGCCGTCGTGCTCCTCGCCGCCGTCGCCGGCCGCCCCGCCCTCGCCCACGACTGGAACGACGCCGGCATCGAGTGGCGCCCGTACGAGGAGGGACTCGCCGCCGCGAAGCAGGCGAAGAAGCCGATCTGTCTCGTCGTGTTCACCGAGTGGTGCCCGCACTGCAAGAACTACAGCGCGGTCTTCCACGACCCGAAGGTCGTCGCGGAGGCGAAGCGGTTCGTCATGATCCACGTCGACAAGGACGCGAGCCCCGACGTCTCGAAGCGATACGCGCCCGACGGCGAGTACATCCCGCGGACGTTCTTCCTCGCCTCCGACGGCACGCTCGACCCGTCGATCCACGCGCCCCGCGAGCGCTTCAAGTACTTCTACGACGAGCACGACCCCGCCTCGCTCCTCGCCGGCATGGCGGAGGCGGGGAAGAAGCTCCGCTGAGTCTCGCGTCGGCCTCCTAGGCGTCGCCGGCGAGGCGGTATCCCGCGCGCTCGAGCGCGCGGCGGAGCGCCGGCATGACCAGCGGGCCGTCGTTGTGGGGGCTCACGCGCGTCTGCGGGTGGGCCGCCATCTCGCCGACGAGGCTCTCCGCCTCCGCGGCGAGCAGGCGGTCGCAGGTGGCGTAGAGGCCGTCGGGCCCCTCCTCGATCGCGTCGTGCGCCTCGAGGATCGTGCGGAGCGTTTCGACGATCGCCGGCTTGGGCGTCGGCACGAGGAGTGCCGCGATCGCGCCGTGGTCGAGCCGGAGGCGGGCGGCGATTGCGAGCGGCGCGCCCCCCCGCGCGCGTTGCGCGGCGGGCAGGAGGAGCTTCTCCTCGATCGCGACGTGGCGGAGGAGACCGCCCCGGAAGTCGGCGTACGAGGCGGCGTCGACGGCGTCGGGGCGGGCTGTCGCGCGCCGGAGGAGCGCGTCCAGCCGGGCGTGGTCGGCCGTCAGGTGCCGGGCGATCGGGCCGTCCACCGTCACTCGTGCGGCGCCTGGGCCGCATCCTCCTCGGCGTAGTGACCGTGCACGTCGCGCGACGCCGCTTCGTAGACCCGCTCGACGTAGTGGACGAGCTCGACGTACGCCCGGACGCGCCGGCGCCCGGCGTCCACATCGCCCGGCGCGACCGGCGCGCTCGCCTCCCGCAAGCGCGCGGTCGTCCCGCGCCGGACGGCGTCGGTGAGCAGCGTCACGAGCGCGTCCGCGGAACGCGCCTCGAGCGCGCGGTCGGCGGCCGGGATCGCGGGGCCGAGATCGCGGCCCGCGGGCGCGAGCCCGGTGTAGGGCGCTCCCTCCCCCGCGCGGTGGAGGCGGACGACCGTCTCGAAGAAGAAGCGGTCCGCGAGGTCGCGGGCCTCGTCGCCCAGCTTCCGCACCGCGAGCGTGCGCTCGAACGCGGCCCGCGCCTCCGCCTCGTCGCGCGGCTGAACCCAGACGAGGATCGGGCGTGGGTCGGCGGCGTCGAGGGCCTGCCGCGCGGCCGTGACGACCGGCCCATCGAGACCGTCGCAATGCGCGCGCGCGGGCGGCGCCCACGCGAACGCGACCGCAACCGCGACGGCGAACGCGAAAGCGATGCGAGCCATACCGTCCGGTTCGGAGCAATCGACATGCCCGCGCGCGCCGGGACGCACGTGGCGGCCGGACCGCGCGGGCTTCGCGCGCGTCGGATGCGGCGCGAAGCGGCGTTCCGACGCCTGGGACCGTCGCGTTCGCCCGCGCCGTCGTCACCCCTCCGCATCGGCGGGCCGCCCCGTGACCGCCGTCCAGCGCGCGAGCTCCACCTCACCCGGCGGCTGCCCGCGGCGCTTGCCGACGTCGCGCCGACGCGCGACGTGCACGCTCGCGCTCGGCGCGCCCCGTGCCTTCGAATGGCGCACGGCGAGCGCGGCCGCGAACCGGAGCGTGTCGCGGGGGAGGCGGTCGAGGCCGCCGGGGTTCCGCACGACGACGTGCGAGCCCGACGCTCCGGCGACGTGGAGCCAGAAGTCGTCCGGCGCGGCGAGCTCGAGCGTGAGCGTGTCGTTGTCCTCCGCGCTCCGGCCGACGAGCACGACGAGGCCGTCGGGCGACCGGAACGCCCGCGCGACGGACCGGCCGCGCCAGACGCCGGCGTCTGGATCCGACGGCAGCGGCGGGCGGCGCACGGCCTCAGCTCGCCTCGCGCTTGCGCGCGGCCTGCTCCGCCGCGTGGTCCTGGATCGCCTTCCCGATCGCCTGCACGGCGCTTCCGATGAACGTGTCGCGGTTCTCCGCCGCCCAGTCGCGGCTCGCGCGGAGGCGCGGAAGCGACGACTGGAACTGCGGCATGACGAAGCGCGCGAAGAGCTCGTAGGAGCGGAGCGTCGCCTCGCGGTCGGCCCAGTCGTGAACCATGAAGAGGTAGGTGCCGAAGCCGCCCGACTTCTCCCAGAGGCGCTCGAGCTGCCGCGCGGCGTCCTCCGGCGTGCCGATCACGGCGAGCCCCGTCGCGTTCACGGCGTCGACCATGTCCTGCGTGCTCTTCGCGTCGCCGACCAGCGGCAGCGCCGCGACCCGCCGGAAGTAGTCGATCCACGCGGCGAGTCCGAACTCGACGTCCTTCCGCGCCTGGTCCACCGTGGGCGCGAGGTGCATCGGCCCGACGAGGCGCCACTTCGCGCGCTCGACGGTCCGTCCGTACTCGGCCGCCTTCTCCTCGGCGACCGCCCACTGCGTGCCGAGGACGTCGAAGCCGCCCGCCGTCGTCGCGCCGAGCGACAGGAGCCCGAGCCCGTACTTCCCGGCCGCGCGCGCGCCGGCGGGCGACACCTGCGCCGCGACCGCCATCTCCATGTGCGGGCGCGTGTACGGCCGGAGCTGGAGGCGCGCGTCCTTCAGCGTGAACCAGTCGTATTCGCGCGTCACCGGCTCGTCGCTCCGGAAGAGTGCCAGGATCGCCTCCAGCGCCTCGTCCATCATCTCGCGCTGCCGGATCGGCTGGATGCCCATCATGAACGCGTCCGAGGGGAGCGCGCCCGGGCCGACGCCGAACATCGCCCGGCCGAGGGTCAGGTGGTCGAGGAGGACCATCCGGTCGGCGAGCATGAGCGGATGATGGTAGGGGAGCGACGACACGCCGGTGCCGAGCCGGATGTGGCGCGTGCGCTCGGCCGCCGCGGCGACGAACACCTCGGGCGACGCGATGATCTCGTAGCCGGCGGAGTGGTGCTCGCCGATCCACGCCTCGTCGTACGCGAGCCGGTCGAGCCACTCGACCAGCTCGAGGTCGCGCCGGAGCGCGTACGTGGGGTTCTCCCCGATGCGGTGGAAGGGGGCGAGGAAGATGCCGAAGTTCATCCGTTCGGGACCGGCCATCGGGCGGGACCTCCTCTGCGCGGCGGCGCGCTTCCGTTCTAGGCGCCCGCCGCCGGTCGAGGCAAGCAAGGACCGTGCGCCGGCGATCGGCCATTCCCGGCCGGGCGGAGGGCCGGCCGACGCGCGCGGCCGGCCGCGGGTTGAGCGGCGGCGCACCGTGCGATAGGCGTCGCGTCGGCGATGGGCGGCGGCGCGAGGATCGCGTGGATCGCGGGCGCGGGGGCGGTCGGAACGCTCGCCCGGTACTGGGTCGGGGGCCTCGTCCAGCGGGTCGCGGGGACGGCGTTCCCGTGGGGGACGCTCGCCGTGAACGCGCTCGGCTGCCTCCTCTTCGGGTGCGTCTGGACCCTCGCGGAGGAGCGCCTTCTCGTCGCCGCGGAGACGCGCCTCGTCGTGCTCATCGGCTTCATGGGCGCGTTCACGACCTTCTCGACGTACGCCTTCGAGACGAGCCAGCTCCTGCGGGACGCCGAGTGGGCGCTCGCGACGGCGAACCTCCTCGTCGAGAACGTCCTCGGGGTGGCGTGCTTCTTCCTGGGGGTGGCGGTCGGCCGCCTCATCTAGTGATATGGAGAGGGCCGGCCGCGTGCGCGGCCGTTGGCCGACGGGGCCCAGGCTGATTGCGAGGAGGCCGCCATGAAGCTGCCTGCCGAGGCCGAGCTGCTCAGGATCTTCATCGGCGAGAGTGACAAGCGCGGGGGCCGTCCGCTCTACGAGGTGATCGTCGAGGAGGCGCGGCGGCGCGGGATGGCGGGCGCGACGGTCCTCCGGGGCACGCTCGGCTTCGGCGCCCACAGCCGGATCCACACGGCGAAGATCCTGCGCCTCTCCGAGGACCTGCCGATGGTGATCGAGATCGTCGACGGCCCGGAGCGGATCGCGGCCTTCCTGCCCGACCTCGACGCGATGATCGAGGAGGGTCTCGTCACCCTCGAGCGCGTGCGGCTCATCGCGTACCGGCACGCGGGACGGACGACGACGTGATCCGCAAGCTCGGACCGAACCGGTACCGCCTCTACTCGCAGCAGCGCGATCCGAAGACCGGCAGGCGCAAGAACCTCGGGACGTTCCGCACGCGCGCCGAGGCCGAGCGGCACGAGCGCGCGGTCCAGTTCTTCAAGCGACGGAAACGGGGGCGCTTGGCCCCGCGGCCGATGGCCCGCGCCGCCGCCCGCGGCCGAGCGCCTTGCCGCCCTCGGGGGCGGCCGCTATGGTCCGCCCCATGATCGACTACCGCGCCTTCGACCGCGCCGTCGGCCTCAACTGGTACACGGTCGATCCCGATCTCCAGGCGCTCCTCGACCGCGTCCTCGACCCGGCCGACCGCGCGTGGGCGGAGGAGCGCTCGACGGAGATGGGCGCGGTCGCCGGCGGCCTCATCGCGGAGGCGGCGGAGGTGATCGACAAGCACCCGCCGCGGCTCGAGCGCTGGGACCGCAGCGGCGAGGAGGTGAATCGGGTGGTCCACCATCCGATGGCCCTCGCCGCCAAGCGCGCGTGCTGGGAGAGCGGGCTCTCGGGGTCGCGTCTGCGGCGCGAGGCGGCCGAACGCGGGCGGCCCTTCCCGGGCGTCCTCCAGGGGGTCGCGTACTACCTCTTGAGCCAGGCCGACACGGGGCTCACCTGCGCCACCGGCATGACGGGCGGCGTCGTGCGCCTCGTCGAGCGCTTCGCAGCCCCGGACGTGCGCGCGCGGCTCCTGCCGCGGCTCACGGCGCCGCGCTTCGAGGATGCGTGGGACGGCGCGATGTTCATGACCGAGCGCACGGGCGGCTCCGACCTCTCGACGCTCACGACGCGCGCGACGCCGCGGCCCGACGGCGCCTGGGCGCTCGACGGCTCGAAGTGGTTCTGCTCGAACGTCGACGCCGCCGCGATCGCGACCCTCGCCCGGCCCGAGGGCGGGCCGCCGGGTCTCAAGGGCGTGGCGCTCTTCCTCGTCCCCCGCGTGCGGGCCGACGGCACGCCGAACGACATCCGCATCCGCCGGCTCAAGGACAAGCTCGGGACGCGCACCGTCCCGACCGGCGAGGTCGACTTCGTCGGCACCGAGGCGTACCTCCTCGCCGGCGACGGCTCGGCCACCGACGGGCGCGGCATCAACCGCATGATGGAGATGGTGCAGGTCTCCCGCTTCGGCATCGCCTGCATGGGGCTCGGCATCATGCGCCGCGCGTTCCTCGAGGCCATGATCTACGCCTCGCACCGCGCCGCGTGGGGAAAGCCGCTCGTCGAGCACCCGCTCGCCCGCGAGACGCTGGTCCGCCTCCTCGTCGAGCTCGAGGCCACGGCGGCGCTCCTCTTCGCCGCCGCCGCGGTCGCCGACGACGCGGATTCGGTGCTCGGCCGCCTCCTCGTGCCGCTCGCGAAGCTCCGGGCCACCCGGCAGGGCATCGCGCATGCCTCGGCCGCGGTCGAGATGCTCGGCGGCAACGGCTACGTCGAGGACTGGCCGACGGCACGGCTCTTCCGGGAGGCGCAGTGCCACACCATCTGGGAGGGGACGGAGAACATCATCTGCCTCGACGTCCTGCGGGCGCTGCGCGCGGAAGGCACGGCGCACGCCCTCCTCGCTCGCGCGACGGACGCGATCCGCACGAGCGGCCATCGCGCGCTCGACCGCCCGCGCGGGATCCTCGGCGGCGCGCTCGATCGGCTCGAGCGGCGTCTCTCGCGGCTCGCGACGGCGGAGCGCACGAGCGCCGAGTACCACGCGCGCGCGCTCGCGAACGCGCTCTGCGACGTCGCCGAGACGGCGCTGCTCCTCGAGGCGGCAGCGTGGGAGCTCGAGCGCCGCGGCTCGGCGCGGAAGGCGGTCGTCGCGGCGCTCTTCGCCGCGCGCCATCTGGTCGGCGACGAGGAGGCCGCGCTCGCCCTCGAGGAGCGCGCGTGCCGGACGCTCTTCGCGCCGCTCGTCGGCTACGGAACGATTGCACCGGCCGCGCTCGGCGACCTCGTGCGGCTCGCGTCCGCCGCATGACCGCCGGGCAGGAGGTCGTCCGATGAACGTCCGCCTCCTGAACCACGTGTCGGTCCGCATCCGCGACCTCGTCCGCGCGCGCGCCTTCTACGAGGACCTGCTCGGGCTCGCGCCCGCGCCCCGTCCCGATCTCGCCCTGCCCGGCGCCTGGTACGACGTCGGCGCGAGCCAGGTGCACCTGATCGAGAGCGAGACGGGCTTCGGCGGCATCGATCCGACGGGCCCGCACTTCGCGCTCGAAGTGCCGTGCGTCGCCGCCGCGAAGGCGGAGCTCGACGCGCGCGGGGTTCCGTATCTCGCGCTCGGCGACGCGCAGCTGTGGCTCCGGGACCCGGACGGCAACGTCGTCGAGCTCTGCGAGCCGCGATGAGCCGCCTGCGCGACGAGTTCGCGGCGCTCGTCGCGCCGCCGATCGACCTCGGGCGCGCCGCGCTCGCGATCGGCCGCCTCGGCACGCCGGAGCTCGACGTCGCACCCGCCCTCGCCGCGCTCGACGCGCTCGCCGCCGACGCGCGGGCGCACGTTCCGCGCGCCGCCTCGCCCGCCGAAGCCGGGACCGCCCTCGCGACGCACCTCTTCCGGACGCGCGGCTTTCGCGGCAACGCGGAGGACTACTACGACCCCCGGAACAGCTTCCTCGACCAGGTCCTCGCTCGGCGGCTCGGCATTCCGATCACGCTCACCGTCGTCCTGATCGAGGTGGGGGCGCGGCTCGGCATCCCGGTCGAAGGCGTCGGGTTCCCGGGTCATTTCCTCGCGCGCATCCCCTCGCCGGAGGGGGCGGTCGTCGTCGACCCCTTCCACGCCGGCCGCCGGCTCGACCGCGACGCGCTGCTCGAGCGGTACCGCGCGTTCGGCGATCCCGACGCCGACGCCGTCCCCCCGGGGGCGCTCGCGACGACGGACACGGCCGGCATCCTCGTCCGTATGCTCGGCAACCTGCTCCGCATCTGCCTCGAGCGCACCGCGCACCACGAGGCGCTCGAGACGGTCGACCTCCTCCTCGTCCTCCGGCCGGCCTCCGCGGAGCACGTCCGGATGCGCGGCTTCCTGCACGCGGAGCTCGAGTGCTTCGGCGCCGCGCGCGACGATCTCCGTCGCTACCTCGCGCTCGCGCCCGACGCGCCGGACGCGCACGTCGTCCTCGCGCGCCTCGCGGCCGTCGAGCAGCACGGACGGACGCTGCACTGAGGGCGCGGCTCCTTCTCTGGCTCCATCCGGCCGGCGCCGGAGCGACGATCGCGCTCGCCGCGTACGCCGCGTCGCTCGGCGTGCGGAGCCGCCGCGCCGCCCCGAGCGCGGCGCGGGCCCGCCGCCGCCATCGCGCGCTCGGGCCGTGGCTCTACGCGCTCGTCCTCGTCGCGTGGGCGGGTGGGGTCGGAAGCGTCGTCGGGCTCCGCCCGGACCTCGCGCCCGCGGCGAGCGGGCACTTCACGGTCGGGACGGCGGTCGCCGCGCTCTTCACCGCGGCCGCGTGGCTCGCGCGTCGCGTGCCGACGTCCGACACGGCCCGCCGGCTCCACCCGCTCGTGGCCGGCGCGGCGCTCGTGCTCTCGGGCGTGCAGGTCTTCCTCGGGCTCCAGCTCCTCGAATGAGAACGGGGAGGAGCGCCCGCTCCTCCCCGTTCGTCGTGCGCGTTCGGGTGAGCTACGGGATGTGGAAGCCGTCCGTCCCGACGAAGCTCCCCTGCTGGCACGGGTTCGGATTCGGGTCGACGTTGACGCGCGGCAGAGCGGGGTTGTTGACGTTCGCGGCGCACGAGGCGACGTTGGCCGCGCCGAGCGGGCCGTAGACGTCGAAGCCCGTCACCTTGATCGTCTGCCCGCTGCCGAGCGCGAGGAGCGCCGCGGCGCTGAACTTCGCCGTGCCGTTCCCCTTCTTCAGCTCGAGCGGCATGTTGAACTCGAACGACACGCCGAGCGGGATCACGGTCCCGTGGAGGATCCCCACGTACTCGTCGCCGGACAGCGCGGGGCCCGTCTTCGCGGTGAACGACCCGTCCGTCGTCACCAGGCCGCCGGCGTCCGTGACCGCCTTCGCCACGACGAGGATGTTCCCCTTGTCGTCGATGGACGCCTTCGAGCCCTTCGCGGACATCGTCGGCACGCCGCTCCCGACCGGCGAGAGCGTCGACTGCCACTTCGCACCGGCGGCGGCGATCGTCGCCGAGCCGGCCAGGATGACTGACGCGAGGAACAGGGATGGTCGGTGCATGTGCGTCCTCCTCGGTTGGTGTGGCGGGCGACGGCCCGCCGTGCGCTGTCTACCGCTCGCGAGCGCCGGCGGTCAACGAAACGGCCGCGGATCGTCGATGACGCGGAGCGACGTCAGCCGCCGGCGGCGCGGGCCAGCCGGGCGACGAGGTCGCGGAAGGCGGGGAGGTCGGGATAGCGGCTCGCGTGGATCACCCGGCCCGCGCCGGCGGCCGCGTACGCCGCGAGGAGGTCGGCGGCGCGCGGCGGATCGGCGAGCGGCAGCGTCGTGAGCACGGCGATCTCGGGCGCCGCCGCGCCGGCCCGGGCCGCGGCCTCGCGGAGCGCCGCGGCCTGCGGGCGGAGCGCGCCGGGCGCGAGGCCCATCGGCATCCATCCGGCGCGGTGCGCGAGGGCCCGGCGGAAGGCGTGCGGCGGTGTGCCGCCCACCCAGACCGGCGGCCGAGGCGGTCGCGGCCGGAAGAGGAAGAGTTGCCCGTGGGCCTCGACGACGTCGCCCGCGAAGCAGCGGTCGAAGAAGGCGAGCGTCGCGTCCGCGATCTGGCCGCGCCGGCGGCGGTCGACGCCGAGGGCACGGAACTCGGGCGTCATGCAGCCGACGCCCACGCCGAGGCGGAGCCGGCCGCCGGAGAGCTCCTGGACGGTCGCGATCCACTTCGCGGTCGGGAGCGCGGGCCGGTACGGGAGCACGAGGACCGCGGTCCCGAGCCCCACGCGGGCGGTCGTCCCGGCGAGAAAGGCGAGCGTCGCGAGCGGGTCGAGGTAGCGGCCGTTCGATCCCTCGGCGTCGTCGGGCGGAATCGCGACGTGGTCCGCGACCCAGAGGTCGTCGAGCGCGGGCGCCTCGTCGACGGCGCGCGCGGCGGCGACGAGCGTCTCGCGCGTCGACTGCGGGCCCATGTTGCGCACCATGACGCCGATCCGCACCGTCGCCCTCCCGTCCCAGCTTTCCGCTCTGCGGCGACCCGCGTCAATGCTAGACACCGCGGGATGGAGGTCCGCGCCGCACGCCGCCGGAATCGGGTCGGCACCGTGTCGCTCGTCGCCGCGGTCGCGGGCGCCGCGGCGTCGCGCGTGGGGCTCGCCGTCGGGCCCTTCGCGGGCGCAGCGTGGCTCCGCCTCCTCGCCGCCGGCTTCGAGGCGGCGGTCGTCGGCGGTCTCGCGGACTGGTTCGCCGTGACGGCCCTCTTCCGGCACCCGCTCGGCGTGCCGATCCCGCACACGGCCATCATCCCCGCCCGCCGGGCGAAGATCACGGAGAGCATCGTCACGATGGTGCAGGACGAGTGGCTCTCGCCGCAGGTGATCGGCGCGCGGCTCGCGCGGATCGCGCCGAGCGCCGTCGTCGCCGACTGGCTCGCCGACCCGGCGCGCGTCGCACGGCTCGGGGCGCCGCTCCGCGACATGCTCCGCGGCCTCGCACGCTCGCTCGCGGAGGACGAGGTGGCCGGCTTCATCGGCCGGATGCTCCAGCACCAGCTCCGCGAGCTG
Organism: Binatia bacterium; assembly: GCA_035650655.1. Lineage (GTDB taxonomy): Bacteria > Desulfobacterota > Binatia > DP-6 > DP-6 > DASRHG01. The sequence continues at coordinate 23,411 of DASRHG010000133.1, forward strand.
CCGCTCGACGCGTCGGCGGGCGCCTGGCTCGAGCGCGCCGTCGAGAGCGAGAGCGCCGGGGCCGCGTTCGAGTCGCTCGCGTCGTCGCTCGCGAACCTCGCGGAGCGTCCGCGGACGGCAGCCGAGCTGCACTACTGGCTCGACCGCTCGGCGCGGACCCTCTACGCCTCCGGAAGGCGGCTCATGCCGTGGGTGCTGCGCCAGAAGGTCGTGCAGCGGAAGATCATCGAGGCGGCGTGCAACTACGCGTCGTCGGAGCTGCGGCAGGCCGCGGGCGACCTGGCGCATCCGCTCCGGCGCGCGCTCATGGGCGCGCTCACGGGGTTCGCCGACCGCCTCGCGGCGGGGGACGAGGCGGCGCTCGCGCAGGCACGCCGGCTCCGCTCCGCGCTCCTCGAGAGCCTCGAGACCGGTCCCGTCGTGCGCGCGACGCTCGCGCGGCTCCGCGACCAGCTCGAGCACGACCTCGCCGAGCCGTCGAGCGGCCTCTCCGACCTCATCGACCGCCGGCTCCGCTCGGCGATCCTCGACCTGCTCGGCGACCCCGAGCGGCGCGCGACGTTCGACCGGTGGGTGCGCACGACGGCGACGGACCTCCTCCACCGCCACCACGACCAGATCGGGCTCACGGTGCGCGAGAGCCTCGAGGCGCTCGAAACGGGCGCGCTCGTCGCGCAGATCGAGGATCGCGTCGGGCAGGACCTCCAGTTCATCCGGCTGAACGGCGCCGTCGTCGGCGGTCTCGTCGGGCTCGCCCTCGCGGTCGCCCACTGGGTGGCGGGCTGACGCGCGGCGCGCTATGCAGCGCGCATGGCCGCGATCGACATCATCAAGCGTCGCCTGAAGGAGGATCGGGTCCCCGACGCGCCCGATCCCGACGAGGTGGGCGAGAAGAAGAAACGGCCGCGCGAGGTCGCGTTCATGGACGTGAACCTCTGCTTCCCGTGCGGCAAGTGCCCGGAGTTCTGCCCCGTCCAGTGCATCGAGTACCTCCGCCCGGGGAGCGTCCCCGGGCGGGGCGTCCAGCCCGTGCAGGACCGGTTCCAGGAGTGCATCGGGTGCTACATCTGCGTCGAGGTGTGCGCGCTCCTCACGGACTACGACGCCGTCCGGATGTACGACGTCGACCTCGTCGAGCGGATCCTCGGGGTCACGATCGGCGACGCGAAGCCCGCCACCTACGTCCCCGCCGAGCCGTGGGAGGAGTACTTCTCCGAAGGCGGGCTCTACCGCCACCTCGGCAAGGGCTCGCGCATCCGCGAGAAGATGAACGCCGAGGAGCGAAAGGCGATGGAGCGCGAGCGCGGGTAGCGGCGGCCGGTCGGCCTCCTACTGGAGCTGCTTGCGGATCGCGTCGAGCGCCGCGCGCGCGAACGGGTAGTCGGGCTCGAGCGCGAGGGCGCGCTCGAGCTCGCGGGCCGCCTGTCCGAGGAGCCCCTTCTGCCAGTAGACCTGCCCCAGGTTGCAATGCGGGTAGTGCCGCGGCTCGTACCGTTTCGCCGCGATGGCCGCCTCGAGCCACGGGATCGCCTCGTCGAGCCTCCCGAGCTTGATCAGGTAGGAGCCGATGTCGTTGTAGGGATTCCCGAAGTCCGGGTCGACCGCGATCGCGTGCTTGCACGCCGCGATCGCCTCCTCGAGCCGGTTCTGGAAGCTGTACGTCCAGCCGAGGAAGGTGTGCGCCTCGGCCGTGGGGTGGAGCGCGATCGACTGGCGGTAGAGCGCGATCGCACCCTCGAGGTCGCCCGCCATCTGGTGCCGATAGGCCTCGCGGAGCAGCTCGACCGCGCGCTGGAAACGTTCCTCGCCCGCCATCGGGCGGGATGATAGCGGAGCGCGTCGGCTAGCGCAGTCCCTCGGGGAGGTAGCCGCGCATGACGCCGAGGGCGATGCGCGCCACCTGCGCGCGGGGCGCGAAGCGGATGGACCACGTGCGGAGCTTGTTCAACCGTCCGCCCGTGATGACCGACGGCCGGCGTCCGAGCGCCGCGAGCGCCTCGTCGACGACGCTCTCGGGCGACGCGCCCGGATGCGGCGCCTCGCCGGCGACCGCCTGGAACTCGGTCTCGACCGGTCCCGGCGATACGGCGAGGACGTCCACGCCCGCGGCACGGTTCTCGGCCCAGAGCGCCTCGCCGAGCATCAGGTCGAACGCTTTCGTCGCGCCGTACGTCGCCGCGAAGCCGAGCGGCTGATAGCCGGCGACCGACGCGAGGATGACGATCGCGCCCCGCCCCCGCGCCCGCATCCCCGGGAGGAACGCGTGCGCGAGCGTCGCGACCGCGACGCAGTTCACCTCGATCATCCCGACGATCTTGTCGCGCGGCACCTGATCGAAGCGGCCGACGGCGCTGAAGCCCGCGTTGTTGACGAGCACGCCGACCTCGACGTCCCGCATGCGCTCGGCGATCCGCTCCGCGGCGCCCGGGCGGGCGAGGTCCTCCGGAACGACGCGCGCCTCGACGCCGTGCCGGAGAGCGATCTCGTCGGCGAGCGTGCGGAGGCGGTCCTCGCGTCGGGCGACGAGGCCCACGTTGAGGCCGCCCGCCGCGAGACGTCGGGCGAACGCCATCCCGATGCCGGCCGACGCGCCGGTGACGAGCGCCCACGAGCCATACGCCTTGAGTGCGTCCATCGCCCCTCCGATCCGGCCCGCGGCCTTAGCCCGCGTCGGGAGGCGGTGTCCAGAGCCATCACGTCCCCCTCCCTCCTTTCGCGCGGCGGCCCCACCCCTCGTCGGGATTCAAACGCGGCGGCGACGGCGGCATATCCCGACTCTTCCCGGACACACATCGGTCCCGGTGCTGGTCCGCACGCGCGGCGCGCATCCGTCCGCCGTGCGCCAGGAGGAACGATGCCCGATCCCGAGCAGGATCTCGCGCAGTTCGAGCCCGACCCCGACGGCGACGGCGAGCGCCAACGCCTCGACGAGGAGGTGGCGGCCCGGCCGCCCGACCACCCGGAGCAGTGGATCGAGTGGCCGGGCGAGGCCGACGCGTCGGCATGGGCCGCGGGCGAGCTCCGCTCGATGACGCCGCGCCGCCCGGGGACTCGTTGACACTGCACGCGCGGGTGAACTAGCGTCCGCAGGGTGGCGGACCTGGAGGCGTTCCGCGCCGACACCCGACGCTGGCTCGACGCGAACGCCCCGGCGGGCGTGCGGACGCCGCCGCGGAGCCCCGACGAGCTCTGCTGGGGCGGCCGCAAGACCCGCTATCCGGACGACGTCCGGCGCTGGCTCGACGTCATGGCCGCGCGCGGCTGGACGGCGCCCGCCTGGCCGCGCGAGTACGGCGGCGGCGGGCTCTCGAAGCCGGAGGTCAAGGTGCTCGCGGAGGAGATGGCGAAGCTCCGCCTCCGGCCGCCGCTCACCGGGTTCGGGCTGTCGATGATCGGCCCGCTCCTCCTCCAGGAGGGCAGCGAGGAGCTCAAGCGCGAGCACCTCCCGCCGATCGCCCGCGGCGAGATCCGCTGGTGTCAGGGCTACTCGGAGCCCGGCGCGGGCTCGGATCTCGCGAGCCTCCAGACGAAGGCCGTCCGCGACGGCGACGTGTTCGTGCTGAACGGCCAGAAGATCTGGACCTCCTACGCCGACAAGTCGGACTGGATGTTCATCCTCGTCCGCACGGATTTCGAGGCCCCGAAGCACGCGGGCATCACCTTCCTCCTGATGGACATGGAGACGCCCGGCGTCACCGTCCGCCCGATCAAGCTGATCAGCGGCTACTCGCCGTTCTGCGAGACGTTTCTCACCGACGTGCGCGTGCCGGTGCGGAACGTCGTCGGCCGCGTGAACGGCGGCTGGATGCTCGCGAAGGCGCTCCTCGGCCACGAACGGACCATGATCGCCGACGCCTTCAAGGAGCGCGACGACTCGCGGCGCCTGGTCGCGATGGCGAAGCGACACCTCGGGATGACGGACGGCCGCCTGGCCGACCCCGTCGTCCGCGACCGCGTGACGCAGGTCGAGATGGACCAGGCGTGCCTCGATTGGACGCTCGCTCGCGCGCGCGACGGCGCGAAGGCCGGGCACAAGCCGGGGCCGGAGTCGTCGATCTTCAAGTACTACGGCACCGAGCTGAACCAGCGCCGGCGGGAGCTCCTGGTGTCGATCCTCGGGCCGCAGGGCCTCGGCTGGGCGGGGCCGGGCTTCGAGGAGGACGAGCTCAAGACGACGCGCGACTGGCTCCGCTCGCGCGGCAACACGATCGAGGGCGGGACCTCGGAGATCCAGCTGAACGTGATCGCGAAGCGCGTCCTCGGGCTCCCGGACTGAGGCGGTGGACCTCGTCCTCTCGGAAGAGCAGCAGCTCCTCCAGGCGACGGCGCGCGAGTTCGTCACGGCCCGCTCGTCGCTCCGCCGCATCCGCGCGCTCCGCGACGCCGACGACCCGGACGGCTTCTCGCGCGCGCTCTGGGCGGAGATGGCGGCGCTCGGCTGGCTCGGCGTCACGCTGCCCGCCGAGCACGGCGGGCTCGGCCTCGGCGCGATGGACCTCGGGGTCGTCATGGAGGAGCTCGGCCGCGGGCTCGTGCCGGAGCCCGTCCTCTCGACGGTCGCCCTCGGCGCGACGGCTCTCCTCCTCGGCGGCACGCCGGCCCAGAGGGCCGCGCATCTCCCGCGGGTCGCGGCGGGCGAGCGGCTCCTCACGGTCGCATACCAGGAGCCGGGGAGCCGCTGGACGCCGCACCACGTCGCCACACGCGCCGGGCGCGCCGGCGACGGCTGGCGGCTCCACGGCCGGAAAGCGCACGTCCTCGACGGGCCGGCGGCCGACGTCCTCGTCGTCTCGGCCCGCACGGCGGGCGACGTCCGCGCACGCGAGGGCGTCACGCTCTTCCTCGTGCCGGCCGACGCGCCGGGCGTCGTCCGTGAGCGGCAGCACCGCATCGACGCGCCGCGAAGTGCGGCGCTCGTGCACCTGGACGACGTCGCCGTCGGGCCCGCCGCGGTCCTCGGCGACGTCGACCGCGGGGCGCACCTCCTCGAGCGCGTCCTCGACCGCGCGACCGCCGCGCTCGCCGCCGAGATGCTCGGCGGCATGACCGCCGCGTTCGAGATGACGCTCGAGTACCTGAAGACGCGCCGGCAGTTCGGGGTCCCGATCGGCACCTTCCAGGCGCTCAAGCACCGCGCCGCGAAGATGTTCGTCGAGCTCGAGCTCGCGCGCTCGGCGGTCATGGCGGCCGCCCGCGCGATCGACGAGGGCCGCGACGACGCGACGATCGCGCGCACGGTGTCGATCGCGAAGGCCCGCTGCTCCGACGCCTTCGTGCTCGTCGCGAACGAGGCCGTGCAGATGCACGGCGGCATCGGCATGACGGACGAGCACGACGTCGGCTTCTTCCTGAAACGCGCGCGCGCCGCCGAGCTCACCTTCGGCGACGCCGCCTGGCACCGGGATCGGGTGGCGCGGCTCGACGGCTACTGACGGTTCCGGAGGAGGGTTCGCATGGAGACGGCGGTGGTCTGCACGGCGCTCCTCGGTCTCCTCGTCTTC
>DASRHG010000134.1:0-24212 GCA_035650655.1 Binatia bacterium
GCGGTGATCGACGAGTCGATGGGCGACGAGGTGCGCATCACGGTGATCGCGACGGGCTTCGGCGCCGCGGTCGACGCGCGGATGCGCCCGGTCGTCGTGGAGAGCCGCTCCGCACCGTCGGTGCCGCCCCCCGTCGCGGCCGCCCCGGACGGGCGTCCCGTCCGGCGCCACGGGCTCGTCGTGGAGGACGAGCTCGACGTTCCGACCTGGCAGCGCCGGCGCCAGGAGCCGCCGGTGGCGGCGGCGCGCGTCGCGGGGCCGCGGCCGGTCCCGAAGGCCGTGGTCGAGGACGAAGGCGCCGACGAGGACTACGACATCCCGACGTTCCTCCGCCGAGGCGCGACCGAGTAGGCCCGCCGCGCGTCGGGTGCGGAGCGCGCGCCCGTTGAGCGCGTAGGCAGGGCGGGGTAGGGTCGTCGGGCGCGTGGCTGCCCGCACGACCGACCGCATCGCCCGGCTCGCCGCCGAGCGCCGGCTGTTCTCGCCCGGCCCGAGCGGTCCGCTCCAGGTCTGTCTGGTCTACCCGAACACGTACCCCGTCGGCATGGCGAACCTGGGCTTCCAGGCGCTCCTGCGCCTGCTGGGCGAGGACCCGCGCGTCACCGTCGACCGCGCCTTTCTGCCCGACGGCCCGCGCGCGGCGTGGCCGCGGACGCTCCGCTCCCTCGAGCAGGACCGGCCGGTGCGCGACTTCGACGTGGTCGCGTTCTCGATCTCGTTCGAGACGGATTACGTCCACGTCCTCGACTGTCTCGGGCTCGCCGGCATCCCGCTCCGGAGCGCCGACCGTGCCCGGCGCGCGCCGCTCGTCCTCGCCGGGGGGCCGGCGACGTTCTTGAACCCCGAGCCGCTCGCGCCCTTCGTCGACCTCTACCTCGTCGGCGAGGCCGAGGCGATGCTCGGCGAGTTCCTCGAGCGCGCGGCCGCCGCTCCCGACCGCGCGGCGATGCTCGAGGCGAGCGAGGACGTCGGCGGCGCGTACCGCCCCGACCGCTGGACCGCCGAGTACGACGGACGGGGCGACCTCGTGGCCTTCCGCCATGCGGCCGGCCGCACGCGGGTCGAGCGCCGCTGGGTCGCCGACCTCGACGCCTTCGCGACCGACTCCGCGATCCTCGCGCCCGACGCCGTCTTCGGCGACATGGCGCTCGTCGAGGCGAGCCGCGGCTGCGAATGGGGCTGCCGCTTCTGTGCCGCCGGCTTCATGTACCGTCCGGTGCGGTACCGGAGCGCGGCGCGGCTCCGGGCGAGCGTCGCGCGGGGACTCCGCGAGCGGCGGACGATCGGCCTCGTCGGCGCGGAGATGGCGAGCCAGCCGGGGATCGCCGCGCTCTGCCAGGAGATCGCGGCCGCCGGGGGACGCGCGTCGCCGTCGTCGCTCAAGGCCGACGTCATCACGCCCGCGCTCGCCCGCGCGCTCGGGCGCGGCGGCAATCGGTCGGTCACGATCGCGCCCGAAGCGGGGTCGGAGCGCATGCGCCGCATCATCAACAAGAACCTGACCGAGGCCGAGATCCTCCGCGCCGCGGAATGGCTCGTCGGCGAGGGCGTCGACGCGCTCAAGCTCTACGTGATGGTGGGGCTCCCGGCGGAGCGCGACGACGACGTCGCGGGCATCGTCGATCTCGCCCGCAAGGTGCGCGCGCGGCTCACCCGCGGCGAGCGGCGGGTGTGCGGCCGCATCCTCGTCTCGATCAATCCCTTCGTGCCGAAGCCCTGGACGCCCTTCCAGTGGGAGCCGATGGAGGACCTGGGGGTGCTCCGCCGCAAGCTCCGCGGGCTGCGGGAGGCGCTCGGCGCCGTCCCGGGCGTCGAGGTCGAGACGGAGAGCCCGCGCGCGGCGTACCTCCAGACGCTGCTCTCGCGCGGCGACCGCCGCGTGGCCGCCGTCCTCGAGCGGCTGCACGCGCGGCCGGACGAGTGGTGGCCCACGCTGCGCGCGCTCCGCGCGGGCGGGGACGGCGTCGTCGACCCCGATCGATTCGTCCACCGCGAGCTCGGGGCGGACGCGCTCCTCCCGTGGGACTTCATCGACCACGGCATCGACAAGCGCTACCTCCTCGCGGAGCGTCGGAAGGCGTTCGCCGGGCTCCAGACGCCGCCCTGCGACACCGCGACGTGCCACAGCTGCGGCGCGTGCTGACCGCTCAGGGTCGGTCGCCGGGCGGGGCGGGCCGGCGCCTCGCCGGCAGCAGGACGAGCACCGCGACCGCCCACACGCCCGCGACGAAGCCGAGGACGGTCCAGAGGTTCTTCGGATATCCGTTGTTGTGGGCGAAGAGACGGCACATGATCGCGTTGCAGACGTTCACGGCGATCGCCGTGCCGACGAGCGCGGGCAGCTCGAGATCCGGCGCGACGAAGCCGAGGCCGGTCCAGTACGCGAGGACGGCGGTGAGCGTCATGGGTGCGATCGCGCGATTGACCCTCGCACGAGCTTCCTATACTCCCGCGCCGGTCGGGTCGGGGAGCCCATCATCCTGAAACGGCTGTACGAATTCGGCGAGGCGCAGCTGACGCGCCTCGCCGCCGAGCTGCTCGCGAACCCGCGGTTCGCGGAGCTCCTCACCGTGGCGCTCCAGCGCGCCATGCAGACGAAGGGCCAGCTCGACCGCAACATGCAGACCGTGCTCGGCCTCCTGAACATCCCGTCGCGCGCCGACGTCCGCAAGCTCCAGACGAAGCTCGACGCGCTTCAGGGGAGCCTCGTGAATTTGAACCTCAAGATCGACCGCCTGATCGAGGCCCGCGCGCGCCGGAGCCGGCCGCGTCCGAAGCCTGCGCCGGTCGAGGACGGCTCGAGCTGACGTCATCCCCGGCGCTCGCTCGCGGCGGCCCGCGTCGCGGCGTCGGGGACGAGGTGCCGCGCGACGACGAGGAGATCGGCGAGCGAGCCCGGGTTCGCCGCGAGGAGCGGCACCTCCGCCACGACCGGCGCGCGCGCCCGCGCCACGAGCGGCCCGAGCGTCGCCTCCTCGCGGGCCGCCAGCCCGCGAAGCTCCGTCCAGCTGCGGCGCAGGCGGAGTGCCAAGCGGGGCGGCACGCCGGCGGGATCGCCCGGATCCGGGAGCGCCGCGCCGAAGAGCGCGCGCGGAAGCGCGCGGTTCACGATCACGCCGGCGACGGCGAGGTCGATCGCGGCGAGCGCCTGCGCCAGGGCCTCGCCCTCGCCGACCAGCCGCGGCTCGGGCGCGGTGACGAGGAAGAGGACCGTTCCCCCGCTCCGGAGCAGCGCCGCGACCTTCGCGACGCGCTCGCGGAGCGCGCCCGTGAGCGACTCGATCGCCCGGACGAAATCGCCGATCTCGCGGACGAGCCCGATCCCCGTGAACCGCTCGAGGCCGCGGATGACGGCGGCCAGGACGGCGTGCGCGACCCGAGACCCGGCGCCCGGCAGGACGATCGTCGGGTCCTTCAGGATCGCGAACGCGGCCGAGTCGAGGAGCGCGAGGAGCCGCCGCGGGGCATCCAGGAAGTCGACCGCGTGCTGGGACGGCGGCGTGTCGACGACGAGGAGGTCGTATCCGCCCTCCTCGGCGAGCCGGTACACGGTCTCGACGGCCATGTACTCCGCCGTCCCGGAGAGCGTCGTCGCGAGGTTCCGGTAGAGCCGGTTCTCGAGCACGGCGCGCGCCTGCTCGGGCGTCGCGGCGAGGCGGAGGACGAGCTCGTCGAGCGCGCGCTTCACGTCGAGGAGGAGCGCGTCGAGCTGCGCGCCCGGGAGCCCGACGCTCCCGAGCGGAACCGGATGGGGTGCGCCGGCGACGGCGCCGAGGCCGAGCGCGTCCTTCAGGCGCTGGGCGGGGTCGACGGTGAGGACGGCCGTCCGCCGGCCGCGCCGCGCCGCCTCGACCGCGGCCGCGGCCGCCGTCGTCGTCTTGCCGACGCCGCCGCTCCCGACGCACAGGACGACGCGCGCCGCGTCGAGCGCCCGGGCGAGCGCCGTCATCCGGTGAGGCCGGCCGCGCCCGCGAGCGCCGCGGCGAGCTCGGCGACGGTCACCGCGTCGGGCGTGTCGAACAGGAAGGGCAGCCGGAGCGGCGTCCCGAGCGCCCGCCGGAGCGTGGCGACCTGCGCCTCGGCCTGTTCGCGGCGCTCGATCTGGAACTGCGCCGCGCGCACGTACGGGTGCGCGGCGGTTGCGGCCTCGACGCGCGCGAGCGCCGCCAGGTCGTCGGCGCTGAAGCGCCGCGGCGGCACGGCGTTCACGATCGGCGGCGCGACCGGGAGCCCGAGCCGCGCGATCTCCGCGTGCAGCTCGATCGTCTCCCGGACGGCCAGCTCCTCCGGCGCGGCCACGAGGCAGACGAGCGTCCGCTTCGGATCGGCGAGGAGGGCCTGCATCTTCTCGAGCAGGCTCGCGACCGGCCCGAGGCGTGCGAGCGCGCCGAGGGTGCGCGGCGCCGCGAGGAGCGGGAGCGAGTGCCCGGACGCCGGCGCGTCGACGACGACGAGGTCGTGGACGTGACGGCCGAGGCGCTTCGCCTCGAGCCAGCGGAGGAGCCGATGGAGGACGAGGAACTCGGGCAGGCCCGGGGCGGCCGCCGCGAGCACCTGGAACGACGTGCTCGCGAGGAGTCGGCGCGAGAGGATGCGGAAGCGGAGCACCGAGTGGAGGAAGTCGTCGAGCACCTCTTCGGGCTCGATCCGGGCCGCGCCGAGGCCCGGGGCGACGCTCGTCGGGGTGCCGCCGAGCGTGCCCGCGCCGAGGAGCGCGCCGAGCCGCCCGGCGCCGACCTCCACGGCGAGGACGCGCCGGCCGGCGCTCGCCGCGGCGCGTGCGAGCGCCGCCGCGACGGTCGTCTTGCCGACGCCGCCCTTGCCCGTCACGACGACGAGCCGCTGGGCGACGAGTGGGAGGCGCGGCGACACGGCGGCGTCATAGACACGGGGCACCCGGACTGTCAAAAGCCGACGCCGTGCGTTGACTTGCGGCGGCGCGTTTCCTAGCCTCCGGTCGCGCCGCGTGGGGCGTCTCGAGCATGGCGGAGCGAGAGCGACCGGGAGGACGCGAGCCGTCGGGCGCCGCGACGCGCGCGGGCGACGCGCCGGCGCTTCGCCTCCACCGCGGCGGGTCACGCCGCACGTCGGGCGGTGCGTCCGACGGCGTCGCCGACCGGCTCACCGCCCTCGAGCGCCAGGTGGAGGAGGCGCTCGGGCGAGGCTCCGAGCGCGCGGCCGGGCCGGCGGCCCTGCTCCGGACGTTGGCCGACGCGGCGCTCGGCGCCGTCGCGGGCGCCGGGCGGCTCTCCTTCGAGCAGGCGGTGCGCGAGGCGCTCGGGGCGATGGACCGGGCGCTCGTGACGCTCGCGGGGAATCCGGCGCCGCTCGTGCGCGCGGCGCTCGACGCGCTCTGCCGGTACTGGTGGCGGGTCGAGGCGGTCGGGCTCGACCGGATCCCCGCCACGGGTCCCGTGCTCGTCGTCGCGAACCGCGGCCCGGCGCTCCTGCCGTTCGAGGCGTTCGTCGTCGCGCACGCGCTCGCCGAGGCGCACCCGGGGCGGCGGGACGCCCGGCCCGCCGTCGAGCCTGGGCTTCTCCACCTGCCCGTCGTCGGCCGCCTGCTCGCGCGCCTCGGCGCGGTGCGCGACACCCGGGCGGCCGTCGCCGCGGCCCTCGCGGCCGGCGCGCCCGTCGTGCTCCTGCCCGAGGGCGCGCGCGCCGCGGGCAAGACGCTTCGCCAGCGGTACCGGCTCGCGGGCTTCGGGCGCGCGGCGTTCGTACGGGCCGCGCTCGCGACGGGCGCCACCATCGTCCCGGTGGCGCTGATCGGCGTCGAGGAAGCGGACGCCGTCCTCGCGCGCGTGCCCCTGCCCGGCGCTCCCTGCGGCGTCGCGTCGCTTCCGCTCACGCCGACCTTCCCGTGGCTCGGCGTTGCCGGGCTCGTTCCCCTGCCGACGAAGTGGACGCTCCACGTCGGCGAGCCGCTCGCACCGGCGCATCCGCCGTCGGCCGCGCGCGACGCGGCCGTCGTCGCGCGCGTGCGCGACCAGGTGCGCGAGCGCCTCCAGGCCCTCGCGCAGGACGCGCTCCGCCGCCGCGACTCGGTCTTCCGTCTCTAGCATGCCGGTCGTCGTCGCGATCGATCAGGGCACGACGGGCACGACCGTCCTCGTCTTCGACCGGCGCGGGCGCATCACGGGCCGCGCGTACAGCGAGTTCACCCAGCACTACCCGAAGCCCGGCTGGGTCGAGCACGACGCCGAGGAGATCTGGCGCGTCACGCTGCGCGTGCTGCGGCAGGCGTGCCGGCGCGCCGGCGTCCGCGGGCGCGAGGTGGCTGCGATCGGCATCACGAATCAGCGCGAGACGACGGTCCTCTGGGACCGCCGGACCGGGCGGGCCGTCCACCGCGCGATCGTGTGGCAGGACCGGCGGACGGCGCCGCTCTGCCAGGCGCTGCGCGACGCGGGCGCCGAGCCGCTCGTCCGCGAGAAGACGGGTCTCATCCTCGACCCGTACTTCTCGGGGACGAAGCTACGCTGGCTGCTCGAAGAGGTCCCCGGCCTCGGCGACCGCGCCGCCCGCGGCGAGCTCTGCTTCGGGACGATCGACTCCTGGCTCCTCTGGCGCCTCTCCGGCGGGGAGATCCACGCGACCGACCCGACGAACGCCTCGCGCACGCTCCTCTACGACATCCACGCCGGGGCGTGGGACCCCGAGCTCTGCCGGCTGCTCGGCGTGCCGGAGAGCGTGCTGCCCGCCGTCGTGCCGTCGAGCGGGCGCATCGGGACGACGGCGCCCGACGTGCTCGGCACGCCCGTGCCGATCGCCGGCGTCGCGGGCGACCAGCAGGCGGCGCTCTTCGGCCAGGGCTGCGTCGAGGCCGGGACGGCGAAGAACACGTACGGGACGGGCTGCTTCCTCCTCCTGCACACCGGGACGACGCCCGTCGCCTCGGACGCGGGGCTGCTCACGACCGTCGCGTGCGACGCGCGGGGGCAGCGAGCGTACGCGCTCGAGGGGTCGGTCTTCATCGCTGGCGCCGCCGTGCAGTGGCTCCGCGACGGCCTCGGGCTCGTCCGGAAGGCGGCGGACTCGGAGCGGATCGCGCGCAGCGTCGACTCGACGCTCGGCGCGTACCTCGTCCCGGCCTTCGTCGGCCTCGGCGCGCCGTACTGGGACCCGGACGCGCGCGGCGCGCTGGTCGGGCTCACGCGCGGCGTGACGCGCGCGCACGTCGTGCGCGCGACGCTCGAGGCGCTCGCGTACCAGACGCGCGACGTCGTCGACGCGATGGCGTCGGCGGCGGGTGCCTCGCTGTCCGTGCTGCGCGTCGACGGCGGCGCCGCGGCGAACGACTTCCTGATGCAGTTCCAGGCCGACATCCTCGACGTGCCGGTCGACCGTCCGAAGATCGTCGAGACGACGGCCGCCGGCGCGGCCTTCCTCGCCGGGCTCGGCGTCGGCTTCTGGGCGTCGCAGGAGGCGGTAGGCCGTGCCCGCCGGATCGAGCGCCGCTTCCGGCCCCGCATGGCGGCGGAACGCCGCGCGGCGCTCTACGAGGGCTGGCGGGCGGCCGTGGCGCGCGTGCGGTCCGGCTCGGCCGCCGCATGACGGCGACCGAGAGCGGGACCTTCCGCGGCGTCGGGGACGTCCCGATCCACTGGCAGCGCTCGACGCCCGGATCGCGCCCGCGCGGCGTGGTCCTCCTGGCGCACGGCTATGCCGAGCACCTCGGCCGCTACGACGCGTTCGTCGGGCACCTCCTCGGACGCGGCCTCGCCGCCGCCGCGATCGACCACCGCGGCCACGGACGGTCGGGCGGCCCGCGCGGCCACTGCCTGGACTTCGCGGAGCTGGTCGCCGACCTCCGGGCGCTCGCCGATCGCGCGGCCGAGTGGTGGCCGGACGCGCCCCGCGTGCTCTTCGGGCACAGCATGGGCGGCCTGATCGCCCTCCTCTATCTCCTCCGCCATCCCTCGACCGTGCGCGCCGGGGCGCTCTCCGCCCCCGCGCTTCGCGTTCGCGACGCCGGCCCGCGCGGCCTCCGGTGGGTCGCCCAGGTGCTCGGGCGGGTCGCGCCGCGGACGGCGTTCACGACGCGGCTCGACGCGCGCGCGCTCTCCCGGGACCCCGCGGTCGGCGCCGCCTACGTGTCCGATCCCCTCGTCCACCGCCGGGCGACCGCCGGCTTCGTGCGCGCGCTCGAGGCGGCGCAGGCGATCGTCCGGCTCGAGGCCGACCGGCTCGCGGTGCCCCTCCTCGTCCTCCAGGGCGACGCGGACCGCATCGTCGACCCCGCCGCCGCCGCCGAGCTGGCCGCGCGCCTGCGGGCCCCGCACGAGCTCGTGATGCTCCCCGGGTACTACCACGAGCTGCTGAACGAGCCCCTCGCCGAGCGCGCCCGCGTGCTCGAGCTCCTGGACGCCTGGATCGACCGCTGGCTCGCCGGCTGAGCGGGGGGCACGAGGGGCGCGGCACGCGTCGACGCGCCCCGGTCCCTCCGGCTCGCCTCGCGATGACGCGGCACGTCGGGAATGGACCCGGGTGTCGTCGCGCCGTTCTCGTCACGCGGCGCCCGTCGGTGGAGGCCGTTGGCGTCAAGCGCGGACGTGGGTTTTCTTGCCAAATCACTTGACACGTGGATTCAAGCCTTCTCCAGACGCCGGAGACGCTCTCGTTCTATCCGCCCGTGTCGTTGCTCCAGTTCGACACCGGCACGGCCGGGTTCGACTGCATGGGCGACATGGTGCTCTTCATCGAGGGCGTTGCCCCCGGTGGTGCGTCCCTCGGGACGACGAGCTGGGTGCTCCCCGTGGCGGGCGAGACGATCACCCTCGACTTCCCGCCTCCCGGCGCGGAGAAGGTCGTCAGCAGCCATACCTGCGGCCCCGAGGGCTCGCTCTTTCACGGGGTCGAGGTCTTCACGGTGGACAACATCGCCTTGGTGCCCGCCCCGCAGCCCGCGAGCGCCTGTGCGAGCCTCGAGCTGAGAGCGGCCGCGAAAAAGGTGAAGGCGAAGACGCGGTGCTACTCGCGCGCCGTGCTCGCCGGCAAGCCGGTCGACCCGAAGTGCCTCGCGACGGCGGAGAAGAGCTTCGCACGGGTCTTCGCGCTCGCGCTCACGCACGGCGACTGCCTCACGACGGAGGACGCGGCGACGGTCGAGAGCGCGGTCGACGCGTTCGTCGCCGGCGTCAACGAGGCGGTGAACGGCGGCGCGCCGGGACCGGACGTCTGCGACAGCCGGAAGATCGCGGCGGCCGGCCGCAACGCGGTCGACGTGGGGCACTGCTACACGAAGCCGACGCGCCGAAGCACGGCCGTGGATCCCGCGTGCATCCTGAACACGTCGAACGCGCTCTCCCGGGCGCTCAGGAACTGCGGAAGCGAGGCGGACGTCGCCGCCCTCCTCGCGCTCTCCGAAGACTTCGCCCGGAAGATCACGCGACAGCTGACGGTGCCTTCGACGACCACCACGACGACCACGACCACGAGCACCACGACGACGACCGCCCCGCCGCTCGGTCAGCACCTCACGTTCACGACCGCGCTCGGCACGGCGAACTGCGGCGGTGCGGGGCTCTCCTCGCCGCCGGATGCACCGCTCTCCGGCGAGATCGACGCCGACACGGCCGGCACGATGCCCATCTCCGGCCTCGGGCTCGGCTGCCTCTACATCGGCGGCGGGAACTCCGGGCTCGCGGCGTCGCAGGTGCCGGAGAACGCCTCGTCGATCCTCGACACGGCCGACGGCGTCAACCTGACCGCGAGCTTCGGCACCGGCCCGGGGGATTGCTCGCGAGGGCCGGCGGCGACGCGTCACTGCGTGAACGATCCGAGCATCACCTGCACGAGCGACGTCGAATGTGCGGGGGCGCCGGGCGGCTGCGCTTTCGACGCGAACTGCTTCTTCGGGCCTCCGGTGCCCGTCAACGGGTTCCCCTCGAGCTGCGTCGTGAACCACGTTCGCGAGCGACGCGAGCGGAGCCCTCGACCTCGGAACCGGGGCGTCCACCGTCAGCATCCCGCTGGCGTCGCGCGTCTACCTGACGCTCGGCCAGCCGACCGCGTGCCCGCAGTGCGTGAGCGGGACCTGCTCGTACGGGGCGAACGCGGTCGGGGCGTGCACGACGAACAACAGCGCGCTCTCGAGCCTCGACTGCCTGCCGAGCCCCGGTTCGTTCGTCGCGACGCTGCCCGTGAACCTGAATCCGCTCACGACCGGATCGAGCACCGTCACCGCCGCCGACGGGCTCTTCTGTCCGTCGCAGAACCACGCGGGCGCGTTCGGTCAGGCGACGACGCAGGCGATCACCGAGACGGGCTCGCCCGCCGGTGACCTCACCGACGGCCTGCCGCACTCCTCGACGCTCGCGAGCGTCTTCTGCATCCCGAAGACGGGCAGCATCGCGCTCGACTCGCTCGGGGATCTCCCGGGTCCGGGCGCGGTGAGCCTGCCCGGCAACGCCCAGTTCTTCCCCGCTGCGTAAGCACGTCCACCCGCTCGAGCATCCCGGCGCCGGCCCTCGCGGCCGGCGCCGGGATCGCGTTCGCGCGCGGGAAGGCGCCGCGCCGCTCGACGATCGTCGACGCGGATCGCGCGCGGAGCGAGCCGCGGCCGCCGCGTCCCAGCAATTGCGCCCCTGAAACCGCGATGTTATAGGGGGCCGATCATGAAGGAAGGCGTCCACCCGCGGTACGAGAACGCGAAGATCATCTGTGCCTGCGGCAACGTCATCGAGACCCGCTCCACCATCCCGACGATCCACGTCGAGATCTGCTCGGCCTGCCATCCGTACTTCACGGGAAAGCAGAAGCTCGTCGACACGGCCGGCCGCGTCGAGCGCTTCAACCGCAAGTACGGTCGAGCGGGCGCCGGTGTGCCGCCGTCGGAGTGATCCCGCCGCCGGTCCGATCATCCTAGACGCGATGCGACGGGGCGGAGGAGCTTCCTCCGCCCCGTTCTTTTTTCGGTGACCGACATGCTCGATCGACTCGCGGAGGTGGAGCGGCGCTACGAGGAGCTCGAGCGGCTGCTCGCCGACCCGGACGTCATCGGGAACCGGCAGGAGTTCGCGAAGCTCGCGAAGGAGCGGGCGAGCCTCGAGGAGACGGTCGCCGGCTGGCGCGAGCGCCAGCGCCTCGTGCGCGAGATCGACGAGCACCGCGAGCTCGCCCGGGAGAAGGACGAGGAGCTCCGCGAGCTCGCGAAGAGCGAGCTGCCCGCGCTCGAGGCACGGCTCGCGGCGCTCGACGGAACGCTCAAGCAGCTCCTCCTCCCGAAGGACCCGAACGACGAGCGGAACACCGTGCTCGAGCTCCGCGCCGGGACGGGCGGCGACGAGGCGAGCCTCTTCGCGGCCGAGCTCTTCCGCATGTACCAGCGCTACGCGGAGCGGCACCGGTGGCGCGTCGAGGTGCTGTCGTCGAGCCCGACCGGCCTCGGCGGGTTCAAGGAGGTGATCGCGCTCGTCCAGGGCCCGGGCGCCTACCGCCGCCTCAAGTTCGAGGGCGGCGTCCACCGCGTGCAGCGCGTGCCGGTGACGGAGACGCAGGGGCGGATCCACACCTCGGCCGTGACCGTCGCGGTCCTCCCCGAAGCGGAGGACGTCGAGGTGGACCTCGCCGACAAGGACCTGCGCATCGACGTGTACCGCTCCTCGGGGCCCGGCGGGCAGAGCGTCAACACGACGGACTCCGCGGTGCGCGTCACGCACCTGCCGACCGGTCTCGTGGTGACGTGCCAGGACGAGAAGTCGCAGCACAAGAACAAGGCGAAGGCGCTCAAGATCCTCCGCGCGCGGCTCCTCGACCGTGCGCGAGCGGAGCAGCAGTCCGAGATCGCGGCGAACCGGCGGGCGATGGTGGGCTCGGGGGACCGCTCCGAGAAGATCCGCACCTACAACTTCCCGCAGAACCGGGTCACCGACCACCGCGTGAACCTGACGCTCCACCAGCTCGACCGCGTCCTCGACGGAGACCTCGACTCGATCGTCGACGCGCTCACGACGCGCCAGCAGGCCGAGGCGCTCGAGGCCGCGGGCTGATGGACGCGGCCGTGCGCGTCACGTTCGTCGCCGACGCCCTCGCCGCGGCGGTCGCGCGGCTCGACGCCGCCGGGGTGCCCGAGCCGCGCGCGGACGCCGAGGTGCTGCTCGCCGCCGCGCTCGACACGACGCGCGCGGGGGCGATCGCGTCGGCGTGGCGCCCGATCGCGGCCGACGCGGCGGCGCGGCTCGACGCACTCGTTGCGCGGCGGGCGACACGGGAGCCCCTCGCCTACGTCCTCGGCGAGTGGGAGTTCTGGTCGCTGCCGCTCGTCGTCGACCGCCGCGTGCTCGTGCCGCGCCCCGAGACCGAGCACGTCGTCGAGACGGCGCTCGCGGTCGCGCCCGGCGCGCGGCGAATCGTGGACGTCGGGACCGGGAGCGGCGCGCTCGCCGTCGCGCTCGCGCGCGAGCTCCCGGCGGCGCGGGTCGTCGCGCTCGATCGGGACGCGGACGCGCTCGCCGTCGCGCGTGAGAACGCGGCCCGGCACGCGCCGGACGTGGCGCTCGTGCAGGGCGACCTCCTCGCGCCGATCGCGCGGGGCCGCGTGGACCTCGTCGTCGCGAACCCGCCGTACTGCGCGACGGCGGAGATCGCGGGGCTCGAGCCCGAGGTGCGCGATTGGGAGCCGCGCGCCGCGCTCGCCGCGGGCCCCGACGGGCTCGACGTGCTGCGCGCGCTCGTCCCGCAGGCGGCCGGCGTGCTCGCGCCGGGCGGCTGGCTCGTCGTCGAGGTGGGGCAGGGGCAGGCGGAGCGCGTCCGGGCGTGCCTCGCGCGCGACGGACGGCTCGCGGAGACGCGCACGGTGCGCGACCATGCGGGGATCGAGCGCGTCGTCGCGGCGCGCCGGACGGGGGAGGGGCGGTAGGATGCAGACGATCGTGATCCGCGGCGGCGCCGTGCTCGAGGGAGAGGTCGTCGTGAGCGGGTCGAAGAACGCGGCGCTGCCGCTCCTCTTCGCGACGCTGCTCACGCGCGAGCGGTGCGTGATCCGAAACGTGCCGACGCTCGCCGACGTCCGGACGGCGATCGACATGCTGACCCACCTCGGGGCGCGCGTCGTCCGGAGCCCGGACGGCCGCGAGGTCGTCGTCGAGGGGCGCGACCTCGCGTGCACCGAGGCGCCGTACGAGCTGGTGAAGACGATGCGTGCGTCCTTCCTCGTCCTCGGGCCGCTCCTCGCGCGCTTCGGCCACGCCCGCGTCTCGACGCCGGGCGGCTGCGCGATCGGGGCCCGGCCCGTCGACTTCCACCTCGCCGCGCTCCAGAAGATGGGCGCCCGGCTCCAGATCACCGAGGGCTACGTCGAGGCGGAGGGGGAGAAGCTCCGCGGCGCGAAGATCGTGCTCGACTTCCCGTCCGTCGGCGCGACCGAGCAGATCATGATGGCGGCGACGCTCGCGGAGGGCACGACCGTGATCGAGAACGCGGCGCGCGAGCCGGAGATCCAGTGTCTCGCACGCGCGCTCGAAGCGATGGGGGCGGCGGTCCGCGGCGCCGGGACGTCGGAGGTGACGGTCGAGGGGCGTCCCCAGCTCGGCGGCGCGACGCTCACCGTCATCCCCGACCGCATCGAGGCCGGGAGCTACCTCGTCGCCGGCGCGATCACCCGCGGCTCGGTCCGGGTGGGGGGCGCGCGCGCCGATCACCTGGAGGCGTTCCTCGGCAAGCTCCGCGAGGCCGGCGTCCGCGTGAGCGAGACGGAGAGCGGGGTCGTCGCGGAGCGGAACGGACGACTGCGCGCGGTCGACGTGAAGACGATGCCCTACCCGGGCTTTCCGACGGACCTGCAGGCGCAGTTCATGACGCTCATGACGCGCGCGAGCGGGACGAGCACGATCACGGAGACGATCTTCGAGAACCGCTTCATGCACGCGCAGGAGCTGGTCCGGATGGGCGCCGACGTCCGGGCCGAGGGCAATCGGGCCGTCGTCCGCGGCCCGCGCGCGCTCTCGGGCGCGCCGGTCATGGCGACCGACCTCCGCGCGAGCATCTGCCTCGTGCTCGCGGGCCTCGCGGCCCGCGGCACGACGCGTGTCGCGCGCGTCTATCACCTCGACCGGGGCTACGAGCGCATCGAGGAGAAGCTCGGCGCCCTCGGGGCGGACATCCGCCGGGAGCGGACGCCGTCGTGAGAAGCGGCGACCTCGTCTGCGTCGCCGGCACGGCGCGCGCCGCCCGCCGCCTCGCGCGGCTCGAGGCGCGCGGCGGCACGCCCGGCGACCGCGTCGAGCGCGACGTGCGGAAGATCGTCGCCGCGGTCCGGCGCGGCGGCGACCGGGCGCTCCTCGCGCTCACGCGCCGCCTGGACGGCGTCCGGCTCGCGCCCCGCGAGCTCGCGCTGTCGCGGGACGCGATGGCGGCGGCGTACCGGAGCCTGCCCGCGCGCGTCCGGCGCGACCTCGACCTCGCGGCGCGCCGCGTTCGCGCCTTCCATCGCCGCCAGCGCGAGGCGTCGTGGAGCTTCCGGGATCCGAGCGGCGCCCGCCTCGGGCAGATGATCGCGCCGCTCGGGCGCGTCGGGGTCTACGTCCCGGGCGGGCGGGCCGCGTATCCGTCGACCGTCCTCATGACGGCGATTCCGGCGCGCGTCGCCGGCGTCGGGGAGGTGATCGCCGTGTCGCCCGCCGGACGCGACGGCGTTCGTCCGATCGTCGCCGCCGCCTGCCACGTCGCGGAGGTCGACGTGCTCTACCGCGTCGGCGGGGCGCAGGCGATCGCGGCGCTCGCGTACGGGACGCGGACGGTGCCGCGCGTGGACAAGATCGTCGGTCCGGGGAACGTGTGGGTGGCGACGGCGAAGCGGCTCTGCTTCGGCGCCGTCGACATCGACGCGATCGCGGGCCCGAGCGAGGTCGTCGTGATCGCCGACGGGCGCGCGGACCCGGAGCTGGTCGCGGCGGACATGCTCGCGCAGGCGGAGCACGACCCGCTCGCCGCGGCCGTGTGCCTCACCGCCGACCGCCGGCTCGCCCGGCGCGTCGCCGGGGCGCTCGACCGCCAGCTCGCGACGCTGCCCCGGCGCGCGATCGCGGCGCGGTCGCTCGAGCGCTTCGGCGCGATCGTCGTCACGCGCTCGCTGGCCGACGCGGTCGCGCTCGCGGACCGGCTCGCGCCCGAGCACCTCGAGCTCCTCGTCCGCGACCCCGCGCGGTGGGCGCGGCGCATCCGGCACGCGGGGGCCGTCTTCCTCGGGCCGTGGGCGCCCGAAGCGTTCGGCGACTACCTCGCGGGCCCGAACCACGTGCTGCCGACGGGCGGGACCGCGCGCTTCGCGTCGCCGCTCGGCGTCTACGACTTCGTCAAGCGGACGAGCGTCATCGACGCGCGCCCGCGCACGCTCCGCCGGCTCGGCCCGCCCGTCGTCCGGCTCGCGCGGCTCGAGGGGCTCGAGGCGCACGGGCGCGCCGTCGAGCGGCGGCTCGCCGCCATGGGAGGATCCTCGCGATGAAACCGGTACGCGCCCGGCGCGCGCCCGCCCGCCACGGGGGGCGGAAGGCCCGCGTCGTCCGACGCACGAACGAGACCGACGTCCGCCTCGAGCTCGACCTCGACGGCCGCGGCCGGTACGAGGTCGACACCGGCCTGCCGTTCTTCGACCACATGCTCGAGGCGTTCGCGCGACACGGCTTCTTCGACCTCGTCGTCCACGCGAAGGGGGACCTCGAGGTCGACGCGCACCACACGGTCGAGGACGTGGGGCTCGTGCTCGGGCAGGCGCTCCGCGAGGCGCTCGGCGACAAGGCGGGCATCCGCCGCTTCGGCGAGGCGTCGGTCCCGCTCGACGAGGCGCTCACGACGTCCGTCGTCGACCTCTCGGGCCGCCCGTTCCTCGCCTACGACGTGCCCGTGAAGGCGGCGCGCATCGGGACGTTCGACACCGAGCTCGTGCACGACTTCCTCCTCGCGCTCGTGAACCAGGCGGGGATGAACCTCCACGTCCGCACGGCGTCCGGCCGCAACCCGCACCACGTCGTCGAGACGATCTTCAAGTCGCTCGGGCGGGCGCTCGACCACGCGACCCAGCGCGACCCCCGCCTCACCGGCGTGCTCTCGACGAAGGGCTCGCTCTAGGAGACGGGCGTGCGACCGATCGCCATCGTCGACTACGGGATGGGGAACCTGCGGAGCGTGCAGAAGGCGTTCGAGCACCTGGGACACGCGGCCACGGTGACGCGCGACCCGGACGCGATCGCGACGGCGCCGGGCGTGGTCCTCCCCGGCGTGGGCGCGTTCGGCGCCTGCATGGCGAACCTCGCCCGCTTCGGGCTCGTCGAGCCGGTGCGCTTCGCGATCGCCCGCGGGCGGCCGTTCCTCGGCATCTGCCTCGGCATGCAGCTCCTCTTCGAGGAGAGCGAGGAGTTCGGGCCGGTCCGTGGGCTCGGGGTGCTGCGCGGCCGGATCGTGCGCTTCGCGCCCGCGCCCGAGCGGAAGATCCCGCACATGGGGTGGAACACGCTCCGCATCGTCCGGCGGACGCCCGACCTGGCCGGGCTCGACGACGGGACGAGCGTCTATTTCGTCCACTCCTACCACCCGGTGCCCGCCGACCCCGACGTGGTCGCGACGCGGACGCCGTACGGCGAGGAGTTCGTCTCGAGCGTCGCGCAGGGCAGCGTGTTCGCGTGCCAGTTCCATCCCGAGAAGAGCCAGCGCGTCGGGCTCCGGATCCTCGACAACTTCGCGCGCCGCGCGGCATGACCGTCTTCCCGGCCATCGACCTCCGCGGCGGCCGCTGTGTCCGCCTGACCGAGGGCTCGTTCGAGCGCGAGACGGTCTACGGCGACGATCCGGTCGCGATGGCGCGCCGCTGGGAGGCGGCCGGCGCGCGCTGGCTCCACGTCGTCGACCTGGACGGCGCGCGTGCCGGGCGGCCGGTGCAGGCGGCGCTCGTCGCGGCGATCTGCCGTGCGGTCCGCATCCCGGTGCAGGTCGGCGGCGGGCTGCGCGACGCGGCGGCGGTGGCGGCGGTGCTCGAGGCGGGCGCAGCGCGGGCCGTCGTCGGCACGATCGCCGTCGGCGACCCGGCGCGCTGCGCCGCGATCTGCCGCGCGCACGCCGGGCGGGTCGCGATCGGGCTCGATGCACGCGACGGCCGGCTCCGGACGGCGGGGTGGACCGAAGCCAGCGCCGTCGAGGCCCGCGCCGCGGCCGCGGCCGCCGCGGCGATGGGGGCCGCCGCCGTCATCTACACGGACATCGGGCGGGACGGGACGCAGCGCGGCCCCGACGTCGAGGGGACGCGCGCCGTCGCGCGCGCGGCCGGCATCCCGGTGATCGCCTCCGGCGGCGTCGGCTCCGTCGACGACGTCCGCGCGCTCGCCGCGCTCGCGTCCGACGGCGTCGCGGGGGTCATCGTCGGCCGTGCCCTCTACACGGGCGCTGTCGACCTCCCCGCCGCGCTCGCCGCCGCCGGAGACGCCTGATGCTCGCGCGCCGCATCATCCCGTGCCTCGACGTGAAGGATGGGCGCGTCGTGAAGGGCGTCCGCTTCGTCGACCTCGCCGACGCGGGCGACCCGGTGGAGGTGGCCGCCCGCTACGACGCCGAGGGGGCGGACGAGCTCTGCTTCCTCGACATCACGGCGTCGCACGAGGAGCGCCCGATCATCCTCGACGTCGTCGCGCGCACGGCCGAGCGCGTCTTCATGCCGCTCACCGTCGGCGGCGGAGTGCGGACCGTCGACGACGTTCGGGCGCTGCTCCGCGCGGGCGCCGACAAGGTGTCGATCAACACGGCCGCGGTCGCGCGGCCGGACTTCGTCCGCGAGGCGGCCGAGCGGTTCGGCACGCAGTGCGTGGTCGTCGCGATCGACGCCCGCCGGCGCGCGCCCGGCGACCCCTCGCGCGGCTGGGAGGTGTACACGCACGGGGGCCGCCGCCCGACGGGAATCGACGCCGTCGAGTGGGCCGCGCGGATGGAGGCGGCCGGCGCGGGCGAGATCCTCCTCACGAGCATGGACCGCGACGGCACCCGCCTCGGCTACGACCTCGCGCTCACGCGCGCGGTCGTCGAGCGCGTCGGCGTGCCGGTCATCGCCTCGGGCGGCGTCGGTTCGCTCGCGCACCTCCACGAGGGCCTCGTGCGCGGCGGCGCGAGCGCCGTCCTCGCTGCGTCCATCTTCCACTACGGCGAGCACACGGTGCGCGCGGCGAAGGCGTACCTGGCGGCGCACGGCGTCCCGGTGCGCGGGTAGGGGGGGCCGACGTGCGGTGGCTCACGGACACGCTCACGCTCTACGCCCAGGTCTTCCGGCGCGGCGCGGTGCTGGCGCTCCGGAACTGGGGCGTCGGGTTCCTGGTCGTCGTCTACGTCGGCGTGCTCTCGCTCGTCGCCGTCCTGGTCGCGCCGCTCGGGATCGTCGGCGGGTTCCTCGTCTACCTCGCGCTCGTGGCGTGCGTCAGCTCCTGGCTCGCGCTCGCCGGGGAGGTGATTCGGACCGGACGCGTGAAGCTCGCCGACGTGCCGGCGAGCTTCGGCGCGTACCTGAACGACCTCCTCGTCGTGGGGTTCATCGTCTGGGGCCTCCAGCTGATCGGCGGGATCCTCGCCGCCGTCGCCCCCTTCGTGGCGATCGTCTTCGGGCTCGCGACGGCGGTCTTCCTGAACGCCGTGCCCGAGCTGATCTACCTCGGCCGCCGCGCGCCCGCCGAGCTCCTCGTCGAGAGCTACCGCTTCATCGGCGAGAACTGGATCGAGTGGTTCCCGGCGAACGTCCTCCTCTTCGGGACGGTGCTCGCCGCGCAGGCGATCCTCCCGGCCGGGCCCTTCGGGCTCCTCGGCGCGGCCGGGGTCGGGCTCGTCCTCTACTTCGCGACGATCGTGCGCGGGCTGCTCTTCCTCGAGCTCGCGGGCTCGACGCGCCGGAGCCGCGAGTTCCGCCGCCGCGTGGCGAGGTGAGGTCGCGGCGCGCCACGCCGGCGGCGCGGTCCGGCCGGCCGCGGCGCGCGCTCAGCCGTGCTGCGCTTCGAGGAACCGCTCGGCGTCGATTGCGGCCATGCAGCCGGAGCCCGCGGCGGTCACCGCCTGGCGGTAGACCGGGTCCTGGACGTCGCCCGAGGCGAAGACGCCCGGGACGCTCGTGATCGTCGTGCCGGGCTTCGTCGTGATGTAGCCGCGCTCGTCCATCGCGAGCTGGCCCTGGAAGAGCCTCGTGTTCGGCTCGTGGCCGATCGCGACGAAGACGCCCTGGGTCTCGAGCGTGCGGCGCGCGCGCGTCGTCGTGTCCTCCACGACGACGCCCGTCACGCCGCCGTTCTGCGGGTCGCCGAGGATCTCGACGACGACCACGTTCCACACGAACTCGATCTTCGGATTCCGCCGCGCCCGCTCCTGCATGATCTTCGACGCGCGCAGCTCGTCGCGCCGGTGGAGCACGCGGACACGCGTCGCGAACTTGGTGAGGAACGTCGCTTCCTCCATCGCCGTGTCGCCGCCGCCGACGACCACGACGTCCTTGTCGCGGTAGAAGAAGCCGTCGCAGGTGGCACAGGCCGACACGCCGTAGCCCATGAGCCGCTTCTCCGACGGGAGCCCGAGGAGCTTCGCGCTCGCGCCCGTCGCGATGATGAGCGTCTGCGCCTCGTGCACCGTCGAGCCGACGGTCACGCGGAAGGGGCGGCGCGCGAGGTCGACGGCGGTGGCGTCGCCGAGGATGTAGCGCGTCCCGAACCGCTCCGCCTGCTTGCGGAAGACCTCCATGAGCTCGGGGCCGAGGATGCCGTCCGCAAAGCCGGGATAGTTCTCGACGTCGGTCGTGATGGTGAGCTGGCCGCCCGGCTGCGCGCCTTCGATCACGGTGGGCGCGAGGTTCGCGCGGGCCGCGTATATCGCGGCCGTGAGGCCGGCGGGGCCGGAGCCGAGGACGAGAACGCGATGGGGCGTGTCGGCCATGAAGGTTTCCAAACTATAGAAACTTGGTATACCGACGCAAGGCGATGGCGACCGCGCGACGGCTCACGCATCTCGATCGGCGCGGTCGCGCGCGCATGGTCGACGTCTCGACGAAGGACGTGACCGCGCGCGAAGCCGTCGCCCGCGGCGAGGTGACGATGCGCCCGGAGACGCTGGCACGCATCACGGCCGGGGCGCTCCCGAAGGGCGACGTGCTCGCCGTCGCGCGCCTCGCCGGCATCATGGCGGCGAAGCGGACGGCCGATCTGATCCCGCTCTGCCACCCGCTGCCGCTCTCGCACGTCCAGGTCGAGCTCGCGCCGGACCCGGCGGGGAAGCGCGTGCGCATCGAGGCGCGCGTGCGCGTCGCGTCGCGCACCGGCGTCGAGATGGAGGCGCTCACGGCCGTCGCGGTCGCGGGTCTCGCGCTCTACGACATGTGCAAGGCGGTCGACCGCGAGATGACGATCGGCGCCGTGCGGCTCGTCCGCAAGAGCGGGGGGCGAAGCGGCACGTTCGTCCGCCGCGGCGAGCGCGACTGATGCGCTCGCCGGCGCGCGCACGATCGCGCCAGGGGCCATGCGCCGCGTCGTCCTGAAGCCCGGGCGGGAGGGGCCGGTGCGCGGCGGGCATCCGTGGATCTTCTCCGGCGCCGTCGCGTCCGGGCTCGAGGGGGCGGAGCCGGGAGAGCCGGTCGCGGTCCACGCCGCCGGGGGTCGCTTCCTCGCGGCCGGGTACGCGAACCCGCGCACGGCGATCGCGATCCGCGTGCTGACGCTCGAGGAGGAGGCCGTCGACGCGGCGCTCGTCGCGCGGCGCCTCGACGAGGCGCTGGCCCTCCGCCGCGCGACGCTCCCGCCGGCGCTCGACGCCTACCGCGTCGTGAACGGCGAGGGCGACCGGCTCCCCGGCGTCGTCGTCGACCGCTACGCGGACTTCCTCGTCTGTCAGTTCCTGACCGCGGGCGCGGCCCGACTCGCGCCGGCCGTCGTCGACGGCCTCGTCGAGCGGCTCGGCCCGCGCGGCGTGCTCGAGCGGAGCGAGGGCGCCGTGCGGCGGGAGGAGGGGCTGCCGGGCGTTCGCGCGGTCCTCGCCGGCGAGGCGCCTCCGCCGCGGATCGCGGTCCACGAGGCGGACGCCGTGTTCTTGGTCGACGTGCTCCACGGGCAGAAGACGGGGTTCTTCCTCGACCAGCGCGAGAGTCGGGCGCGCGTGCGGGCGCTCGCCCGCGGGCGGCGCGTGCTGAACGCGTTCGCGTACACGGGCGCGTTCGCGATCGCCGCCGCGCGCGGTGGCGCGCGCCACGTCACCTCGGTCGACACGTCGCGACCGGCGCTCGCGCTCGCGGACGAGGCGTGCGCGGCGAACGGGATCGACCCGGCCGTCTGCACGACCGTCGTCGCCGACGTGTTCGATTTCCTGCGCGAGACCGCGGACGGGTGGGACGTGATCGTGCTCGACCCGCCGCCGTTCGTGCGCCGCCGGCGCGACCGCGAGGCCGGGCTCCGCGGCTACAAGGACGTCAACCTCCACGCCTTCCGGCGGCTCGCGCCCGGCGGCTGGCTCGTGACCGCGTCGTGTTCGCAGCACGTCGCGGCCGACGCCTTCCGCGCGGTCGTCGCCGCGGCGGCGGCCGACGCCGGCCGGGTCGTGACGATCGTCGCGGAGGCGGGGCACCCGCCCGACCACCCGGTCCTCCTCGCGCATCCCGAGGGCGCGTACCTGAAGGTCCTCGTCGTCCGCGCGTGAGGGGCGTGGCCCCGGCGGGCCTCGCCCGAGGTATCCCGACGCGCGCCCGCGCCTGCTAGCTCCGTGGCATGCACCACGAGGCGAAGGCGCTCGGGGAGCGGACGCCGCTCGGGGCGCGCGAGCGGCTCCTCGCGGCCGGGGCGCGGAGCCTGAGCGACGCGGAGCTCCTGGGCCTCCTCCTGGACGGCGGTGCCGGCGGGGCGCGCGGGGTCGCCGCCGCCTGCCGCCTCCTCGCGCGCGCCGGCGGGCTCGCCCCCCTCGAGCGCGCGACGCGCGACGGCATGAACCTCCCGCGGCTCGGTCCGCGTCGGGCGGCCGTCGTGCGGGCGGCGCTCGAGCTCGGCCGGCGCGCCGGCGCGACGCTCCTCGCGATCGGGACGCCGATCCGCGACGCGGCAGCCGTCTGGGCCCACTTCCGCGGCCGCCTGCCGCAGCTCGAGCGCGAGGTCTTCCACGTCCTCCTCCTCGACGGGAAGAACCGCGTGCAGGGCGAGGTCGCCGTCTCCGAGGGCTCGCTCACGGCGGCCCTCGTCCACCCGCGCGAGGTCTTCGCGCCCGCGATCCGTGCCGCTGCGGCCGCGCTCGTCCTCGTCCACAACCACCCGAGCGGGGACCCGACGCCGTCCGCGGAGGACGTCGCGATCACCGAGCGGCTCCGTCAGGCGGGGGAGCTCGTCGGCATCCGCGTCCTCGACCACGTGGTCGTCGGGCGCGGCCGCTTCGTCAGCATGGCCGAGGAGGGGCGGTGGTGAGCGCGCTCAGAACGGGATGTCGTCGTCCTCGGCGCTCGCGGGGCCGACCGGCGGGTCGTCGCTCCCGCCCCGCGCGGTGTCGGCCCCGCGCGCCCCGCCGCCCAGGAACTGCACGCGCTGCGCGACGACCTCCGTGATGTAGCGCTTGTTGCCTTCCTTGTCGTCGTACTGGCGCGTGCGGATCGCGCCCTCGACGTAGACCTGGCGGCCCTTCGCGAGGTACTGGCCGCAGGTCTCCGCCTGCTTCCCCCACACGACGATGTTGTGCCACTCGGTCCGCTCCTGACGCTGGCCTTCCTGGTCGTTCCAGACCTCGCTCGTGGCGAGCGGGAAGCGCGCGACCGCGCGGCCGCTCGGCGTAAAGCGCACCTCGGGGTCCTTGCCGAGGTTGCCGATCAAGAGGACCTTGTTCACCGACATGGGGGATACCTCCGTGATGGAAGGGTCCCTGATAGGCGCGCGCGTCGGCGGAAGTCAACGCACGAGACGGGATTGTGGCCGCGACGTGCATCGCGTTGACTTGCGCGGGGGCCGCCCGCTATTGTCCGCGCGATCACGTCGCGGGGATGCGCGGTGAGGTAGGAAGCGAGCCAGCCGGTGCTGCTCTCGATCCTGAAGCTCGTCTTCGTTGCCGCCCACACGGTCGTGATGGCGCCCCTCGTGGTGGCGGTCGCGCTCTTCGACGAGCGCCGAGCCTACCGGCTGAGCCTCGTGTGGGTCCGTGTGAACCTCGCCGTCTGCGGCGTGCACCTGCACAGCGCGCGGCAGGCGCGCCTCGACCCGGACACGCCCTACGTGTTCATGTCGAACCACCGCAGCCAGTTCGACATCCTCGCCGTCGCCGCGGCGCTGGGTGACTTCCAGCTCCGCTGGGTCGCGAAGAAGGAGCTGCTCCACGTCCCGTTCTTCGGGTTCGCCCTCCGCCACACCGGGCACATCATCATCGACCGGAGCAACCAGCGGCAGGCGGTCGCCTCGCTCCGCGCCGCGCGCGAGAAGATGGCGACCGGGATCTCGGTCATGATCTTCCCCGAAGGGACCCGGGCGAAGCCCGACCAGGTGCTCCTGCCGTTCAAGAAGGGCGGCTTCATGCTCGCGCTCGACACCGGCTTTCCCATCGTGCCGGTCGTCGTGCGCGGGAGCGCGGAGCTGCTGCCGCGCGGCTCGTGGCTCCCCCGCGGCGGCGACATCGACGTCCTCGTCGGCGCACCGATCGACGTCCGCGGCGTCGACCGCGACGAGCTGATCCGCCGGGTGTCGGAGTTCATGCGCGAGCACGTCACGGTGCCCGCGCCGGCGCGCCGCGCGGCCGCCGTCGCGGCCCAGGCGGTATGAGCGGAGGGAACGGCGCCGGCACGGCGCTCCGCGTGATCCCGCTCGGCGGCCTCGGGGAGATCGGCCTCAACCTCCTCGTCCTCGAGTACGCGGACACGGCGATCGCGATCGACTGCGGGGTGATGTTCCCCGACGAGCAGATGCTCGGCATCGACGTCGCGATCCCCGACGTCACCTACCTCCGGACGCTCGGCGAGAAGTTCCGCGCGATCTTCCTGACGCACGGGCACGAGGACCACATCGGCGCGCTGCCGTACGTGCTCGCGGAGCGCGACGTGCCCGTGTACGGTACGCCGCTCACGCTCGGCTTCGTGCGCGAGCGCCTGAAGGAGCACGGCGTCTCCGCGACGCTCGCCTCCTACGGGCGCGCTCCCGTCGACGTCGGCCCGTTCGCCGTCGAGCCCTTCGCGATGACCCACTCGATCCCCGAGGCGGTCGGGCTCGCCATCCGGACGCCGATCGGCACGGTGGTCCACACCGGAGACTTCA
>DASRHG010000135.1:0-5744 GCA_035650655.1 Binatia bacterium
GAGACCGCGGTCGTCTACGAGACGCGTGCGAGCGAGACGCTCCGCGACCCGTGGGGTGCGCGTGACCGGTACGTTGAGACGCTCCTCGATCCGGGTCGCACGGCGGGCTTCCTCGCGGCCGAGGCGAGCGGCCGGATGTCGCCGGCGGAGACGGTCCAGACGCGGCGCGCGCTCGAGCTCGCGCGCCACGCGCTCATGATGCAGACGAGCTGCGGCTGGTTCTTCGACGACCTGGCCGGCCTCGAGCCGTTCCAGATCCTGCGCTACGCGGCCCGGGCGATCGAGCTCGCCGAGCTGCTCGGGCGCCGCCTCGAGGACGGCTTCTGCGACCGGATCGCCCCCGCACGGAGCAATCGCCGCGACACGGGCGTCGAGATCTACCGCCGGGCGCGCGGGCGGGCGGCGACGCCGGCGCGGGTCGGCGCGAGCGCCGCGATCCTCGCGGTGCTCGGCGAGCCGCCGCGCGTCCCGGGCTTCGACGTGGCGCTGTCGTCGCCGCCCGCGAACGGCGTGCTCGAAGCGGAGGCGCGTGTCGCGGAGCACGCGACCGGCGCCGTGTCGACGGTTCCCGTGCTGGCGACGCGCGGCGCGGACGGCACGCCGAGCTGCCGCGTCACCGACCGGACGTTCACGCTCGCGCATCTCTTCGGCGTCCAGCGGGAGCATCTCATCGACGCGATCGGCAAACAGGCGGCCGCGGCGACGCGCGCCGGCCGCCATGCGGCCCTCGAGAGCGTCCGGTCGCTCTACGAGCCGCTGCTCCTCGCCGAGACGCCGCTGCCCATCGAGCTCGCCATGATCGTCGGCTACGAGGCCGCCGAGCAGATCATCGCGGCGATCGAAGCGCCGGCGCCGGCGTTCATCGAGCTTTGTACGAGGGCGGCGACGCTCCGGCGGCGCGGCGTCATCTTTCCGGCGCGCTGGCTCGCCCGGCGGATCGCGAAGGTGCTGGAAGAGCGCATCGCGCTCCTTCCGGAAGGCGCGTCCGACACCGTCGCGCTGCTCGACGTCGCGGAAGCGGCAGGCGTCGTCCTCGACCTCGGCGCCGCACAGGTCCGCGCGCTCGCGTGGCGGGAGCGCGCGGCGCCGGCGCTCCGGGCGTCGCCCGTCGTGCGGCTCCTCTGCACGCGCCTCCAGGTCGCGCCGGAGCCCGAGCCGGAGCCATGAGCGAGCAGCAGGCCCGGAACCCGTTCCATTTCCTCGGCTGCTGGGAGCTCCGCGAGATGCTCGGCCGCCGCGCGTGGGACGAGCGCGAACTCCTGGAGCACCTTGAAGAGGTCCCGGTCGACAGCATCTACTTCCACACGCACAGCTTCTTCCTCCGCCAGCGCGGCTTCACCGGGGCGTATCCGAACGACTTCGCGACGTGGGCCGCGATCCAGGTCCGCGACCGCGTGCTCGGCGAGAAGCTCGGCATCGTCGATCCGCAGGAGTTCCCGGATCTGGAAAGCCTGCGGACGGAGGTCGTGAGCCTGATCGACGACCATCTGTCGCAGGTCGGCGCCGTGCCGCGCGTGATGTTCGGGGAGCCGTTCTACTTCATGCAGTCGCGGGTCATCGAGGTGCCGACCGGGATCAAGGTGCGCACGCTCCGCGAGTTTCGCGACGCGCTCACGACCGTCGACACGGGCGTCATCTACCTGCACGTGGTGGAGGCGCGCGGACGGAAGGGCCGGCGCCGGAACGACTTCGCGGTCTGGATCGACGAGCAGCTCGGGCTGCCGGAGCTCGCGGCCCGGATCGCGCGCGTGAACCCGTTCCCGCTGAGCCTCGAGGACATCCGCCACCAGCTCGTCGCGCTCGTCGACGAACCGCTCGGGAGCGTGCCGTGAGCGAGCCGGCCCCGACGCTCGACGACTACCGGTCCGTCGCGCCGGCCGGCACCGTCGACATCATCCGCCGGCTGTCCGAGCGCGTCCGCGGCCGCCGGCTCCTGCAGGTGAGCACGAGCCGCGAGGCGGGCGGCGTCGCGGAGATCCTCCGCCGGCTGGTTCCCCTGCTCGAGGAGTCGGGCGTGGACGCGCGCTGGGAGACGCTCGACGGCGACGGCGCCATCCCGGCGACGACGGCGCGCCTCCATCGCGCGCTCCAGGGCGACGAGGAGCGCCTGCCGCCCGAGACGTTCGACGAGTACCGGGCCTTCACGCGCCAGCGCGCGGCAGCGCTGTCCCTCACCGCCGACCTCGTCGAGACGCACGACGCGCTGCCCGCGGGACTGGTGGAGGTCCGACCGCAGGAGGGCGCGTGGGTCTGGCGCTGCCATCTCGACGTCTCGCGCCCCCAGCGGCGCGCGTGGACGTTCCTCCGCCAGTACGTCGTCAAGTTCGACGCGGCGGTCTACTCGCTCCCGAGCTTCGCGCAGCGGCTCCCGATCCGGCAGTTCCTGATCTACCCGTCGATCGATCCGCTGAGCGACAAGAACCGCGAGCTGCCGAAGGGCGAGATCGACGCGATCCTCGCCCGGCTCGGCGTCCCGCAGGACAAGCCGATCCTCCTCCAGGTCGCGCGCTTCGACCGCTTCAAGGACCCCCTCGGCGTCATCGACGCCTACCGCCTGGTGAAGCGGCAACACGACTGCCGGCTGGTGCTCGTCGGCGGCGCGGACACCGATGACCCGGAGGGCGTCGAGCTGTCGGGCGAGGTGCACGAAGCCGCAACGCAGGATCCCGACCTCCACGTGCTCGACCTGCCTCCGCAGGCGCGCGTCGAGGTGAACGCGCTCCAGCGCGCGGCGAAGATCGTCTTCCAGAAGTCGACGCGCGAGGGCTTCGGCCTCGGCGTCGCGGAGGCGATGTGGAAGTCGAAGCCGGTGATCGGCGGCTTCGCGGGCGGCATCACGGCGCAGCTCTTCTACGGCGTCACGGGCTACACGGTGAACTCGGTCGAGGGCGCGGCGTTCCGCGCGCGGCAGCTCCTCGCCGACCCCGGGCTTCGCGAGCGGCTCGGCGCGGCCGCCCGCGAGCACGTCCGCCAGAACTTCCTGATCACCCGCCACCTGGGCGACGTGCTGGCGCTCACGGCGACGCTGCTGCGCTGAACACCTCGCCCTCCACCCGGTAGCAGTGGCGGCCGACGGGCCCCCACACCGGGTGGACGCTGAACACGCGCACGTCGCGCATGACGACGCCGTCGACCGGCGCCATCGCGGCCGCCATCGCGTGCTCCATCCGGGGAAGCCCGAGCGGCACCCCGATCACCCACCAGCGGCACTCCTCGCCGACGCGGCGGCCGCGCGAGACGAGCCGGACGTCGCGCGGGAGCGGCCGCGGGGCGACGGCTCCGAGCGTCCCGATCGGCACGTCGCACCCCGCGAGCGCGACGCCGGCGGCGAGCACGGCGAGGGCCGCCCTCACGACGCGTCGCCCTCCGCGACGTAGCAGACCCGGCCGCCGAGGAACGGGATGTACCATATGCGGTAGAGGATCCGGACGTCGGTGAGTCGGGTCGCGCCGTGCGCCGCGAGGGCGGCTTCGACGGCGTGCTCGACGTTCGGCAGCGGCCCGCGCGGGAAGGCGACGATGATCGGCGTGCATCCGGCGCCGCGCACGCGCGGGCCCCCCGGCGCCGGGGCGGCGAGCGCGGCGGCGTCGAGCGGGCGCGTGGTCGCGACGGCGAAGTGCCCCATCGTGAACTCGCAGCCCGACCCCGCGAGCGCGAGGAGGAGGACGGATGCCGCGCGGACGGTCAGCGCAGCTCGACCCACCAGTCGGGAAGGGCCCCGAGTCGCACCACGACCTCGTCGCGCAGCTTCGCGTAGCTCGCCCGGGTGTCGTCGGCCTGGTGGCGGAGGCGGTCGCGCTCCTCGGTGAGCGCGCGCTCGTCGTCGGTAGCGACGTTCGCGGCGGCGCGCACCCCGCCGGTCGCCTCGGTCCCCGCGGCGTTCCGCGTTCGCACGCGGGCCGCCGCCTCGATCTGCGTCTCGACGGCGCGGACGCGGCCGTCGATCTCGTGCACCGACTGCTCGATCGCGCGCCGGCGGGCCATCGCCTGCGCGGCGAAGTCCCCCGAATCCCCGTCGGGCGCCGGCGACGCGGCGGCCTCGTCGGTTCCGTGCGCGGAGGCCGATTCGACCGTGCCCTCCGTGCGCTCGCCGTCGCCCATCGGGACGTTCGAGTAGACGGCGTGGCCGTTCCCGTCGACGGACCGGTAGACGTCGCCCGCTCGCGCGGCCGGCGCCGGGCCGACGAGCGCGAACGTCGCCGCAAGCCACCAGCTCCTCATCCTCCACCTCCTCGCGCGACGGGCCGGAACGTCAGCCCGCCTTCCACAGGGTGCCGGACGGCGTGTCCTCGAGCAAGATTCCCTGGTCGGAGAGACGCTTGCGGATCGCATCTGCTGCCTTGAAGTCCTTGCGACCGCGCGCCGCATTGCGCTCCGCGATGGCGGCCTCGATCTCATCGGTCGTGAGGCCCGCCCGGGTCTGCCCGCGGGCGCGGAGCGCGTCCAGGAAGGCGGCGGGCGTCTCGGTCATGACCCCGGTCGCGGCGGCGACCCGGGCGAGCTCCTCGCGGATCGCGGACGCGCCCCGGGCGTCGCCGGCGTCGAGGGCGCGATTCAGGTCGCGGACGCGGTCGAAGGCGAGCCCCATCGCCTTCGCCGCGTTCAGGTCGTCGTCCATCGCCGTCGCGAACGCGTCGAGGAACGGCGACGACGGCGCGGCGAAGGCGCCGTCGACGGACACGGCCGGCGCGGCGCCCGCCTCGTCCGCGCGCGCGAGCGCCTCGTAGAGCCGCGTGAGCGCCTTCAGGTTCTCGTCGAGACGCGCGAGCGAGAAGTCGAGCGGGGCGCGGTAGTGCGTGCCGAGGAAGAGGAGGCGGAGCGCCTCGCCGGGCGCGTGCGCGAGAGCATCGCGGATCGCGAGCACGTTCCCGAGGGACTTCGACATCTTGTCCGCGCCGAACGTGATCATGCCGTTGTGGACCCAGAGGTTCGCGAACTGCTGCCGCGTCGACGCCTCGGACTGCGCGATCTCGTTCTCGTGGTGCGGGAAGACGAGGTCCGAGCCGCCGCCGTGGATGTCGAACGTCGGGCCGAGGTAGCGCATCGCCATCGCGGAGCACTCGATGTGCCAGCCGGGGCGACCGGGCCCCCACGGGCTGTCCCACGTCGGCTCGCCCGGCTTCGATCCCTTCCAGACGGCGAAGTCGCGGGCGTCCTCCTTGCCGGGATCGATCTCGTCGCCCACCTCCATGTCGTCGAGGCGACGGTGGGAGAGCTTGCCGTACTCGGCGAAGCGCCGGACGCGAAAGTACACGCTGCCGCCGGGCACCGGGTATGCGAACCCATCGTGCACCAGTCGGTCGATCAGCACGATCATGTCCGGGATGTGGGCGGTGGCGCGCGGCTCCTCGGTGGGCGCGAGACAGCCGAGACCGTGGACGTCGGCGGTGAACGCGGCGATCTCGCGCTCGGCGAGCGCCGCGGGCGTGATCCGCTCCTCGGCGGCGCGGCGGATGATCTTGTCGTCGATGTCGGTGAAGTTCCGGACGTACTCGACGGCGAGCCCGCGCGCGCGGAGCCAGCGGTACAGGACGTCGGCGACGACGAGGAACCGCGCGTGCCCGACGTGCGCGGGCGCGTACACGGTGACGCCGCACCAGTAGAGGCCGACGCGCCCGGGGACGCGCGGGACGAACGGCTCCTTCCTCCCCGACAGGGTGTTCGTGAATACGAGCGACACCTACTCCTCGTCTTCCCGGAGGCGCGCGAGGACGGAGTAGTCCTCGAGCGTCGTCGTGTCGCCG
>DASRHG010000136.1:0-4416 GCA_035650655.1 Binatia bacterium
GCGGATCGTTCCCTCGTACACCTTGTGCTCCGCGAGGAGGTAGCGCGCGACCTTCGTCGCCTCGCCGAGACAGAGCGGCAGGAGCCCGCTCGCGAACGGGTCGAGCGTCCCGAGGTGGCCGATCTTCGTGCGCCCGAGCCGCGGCTTCAGCATGCGGATCACGCCCGCCGACGTCATGCCCTCGGGCTTGTCGACGAGGAGGACGCCCGTCACTCGCTTCCCTCGTCGTCGCCGGGACGGTCGCCGCGCAGAAGCGCGTCCACCCGGGCGGCGCGGTCGGGCGTCGCATCCCATTCGAAGTGGAGCTCGGGCGTGACGCGCAGCGCGAGCGCCCGCGCGACGGCGCCGCGGAGCGCGTGCCCCGCCCCGCCGAGCGCCCGGAGCGCCTCGGCCCGGTCGCGGCCGCCGAGCGTCCGCACGAAGACGCGCGCGTGCCGGAGGTCGGGCGACATGCGCACGCCGGTCACCGTCACGCGCTGGAGCCGCGGGTCCTTCGCGTCGCGGAGGAGCCAGCCCGCGATCTCGGCCTGGACGAGGTGGGCCACGCGTTCGGGTCGTCGTTCACCCACGTCGGCGCCCTTCAATAGTGGAGGAACTCGAGACGCTCCTCGCCGAGCTCGGCGAGCTCGAGGCCGTCGATGAAGCGCACGACCTCCCGGAGGCAGCTGTCGACGTGACCCTCGTCGGTGCCGACCTGGCTCACGCCGAGCGTCACGCGCTGCCAGAGGTCGTGGTCCTCGCACTCCGCGATCGAGACATTGAACTTGTTCTGGACGCGCGCCTTGATGGTGCGAAGGACGCTCCGCTTGCCCTTCAAGGAGTGGTTCTCGGGCAGCAGGAGCTCGAGCCGCAGGACTCCGACGACCATGCCCGCGCCCCGGCGCGGATCAGGCCGACCGCTCCGCCGCCTGCGCGCCGCGCGTGGCCATCGGCGCGAGTCGCCGCGCCACCTGCTCGACCTCGTACGCCTCGATCACGTCGCCCTGCTTCACGTCCTGGTACCCCTCGAGCGACATGCCGCACTCGTAGCCGGACGCGACTTCCCGCACGTCGTCCTTGAAGCGCTTGAGCGTTCCGATGCGCCCGTCGTGCGCGACCACGTTGTCGCGGAGGAGCCGTGCCTTCGCGCCGCGGAGGATCTTTCCGTCGCTCACGAAGCAGCCGGCGACCGTGCCCACGCCGGAGACGGTGAAGACCTGACGCACCTCGGCACGCCCGAGCACCTTCTCCTGAAGCGTCGGCTCGAGGAGCCCCTCGAGCGCGTCGCGGACGTCGTTCAGCGCCTCGTAGATCACGGTGTACAGACGGATGTCGACGCCTTCTCGCTCGGCGAGCGCCGCGGCCTTCGGCTCGGGGCGGACGTTGAAGCCGATGACGATCGCGTTCGACGCGGACGCGAGCCGGACGTCGGACTCCGTGATGCCGCCGACCGCGCCGAGCACCACCGTGAGCCGCACGTCCTCGGTCGAGAGGCGGCGAAGGGCCTCGCTCATCGCCTCGACCGACCCCTGCACGTCGGCCTTGAGGACGACCTTCAGCTCCTTCATCTCGCCGGTCTGGATCTGCTGGTAGAGGTCGTCGAGCGAGACCTTCGCGGTCTTCGCCATCTCGCCCTCGCGCTGCTTCGTCCGCCGGTGCTCGGCGACCTGCCGCGCCTTCTGGTCGTCCTGGACGGCGACGAACGTGTCGCCGGCCTCCGGTACGCCGCCGAGGCCCAGGATCTCGACCGGGGTCGAGGGACCTGCCGCCTCGATGCGGCGGCCCTTGTCGTCGACCATCGCGCGGATGCGGCCGTACTGGGTGCCGCAGACGAAGGCGTCGCCGGCCTTGAGCGTCCCCTCCTGCACCAGGACCGTCGCGAGCGGACCGCGTCCCCGGTCGAGCCGCGCCTCGACGATCGTCCCCTTCGCGAGCCGGTTCGGGTTCGCCTTGAGCTCGAGCACGTCGGCCTGGAGGAGCAGCATGTCGAGGAGCTGCGGGATCCCCTCCTTGGTCTTCGCGGAGACGGGGACGACGATCGTGTCGCCGCCCCACTCCTCCGGCGCGAGGCCGTGGTTGCCGAGCTCCTGCTTCACGCGCTCCGGATCCGCGTCCGGCTTGTCGATCTTGTTGATCGCGACGATGATCGGGACGCCGGCCGCGCGCGCGTGGCTGATCGCCTCGACGGTCTGCGGCATGATGCCGTCGTCGGCGGCCACGACGAGGACGACGATGTCCGTCACGTTCGCGCCGCGGGCGCGCATGGCGGTGAACGCCTCGTGGCCCGGCGTGTCGAGGAAGGTGACCTGCCGACCGTTCACGTCGACCGTGTAGGCGCCGATGTGCTGGGTGATGCCGCCCGCCTCGCCGGCCGCGACGTTCGTCGCGCGGATCGCGTCGAGCAGCGACGTCTTGCCGTGATCGACGTGTCCCATCATCGTGACGACGGGGGCACGCGTCGTCCGAGCCTCCTCGCCCGCCGCCTCCTGCTCCGTCTCGAGCATCTGCTCGACGTCGATCGCGACGTTCTCGACCTGGTACTCGAACTCCGCCGCGACCAGCGCCGCGGTGTCGTGGTCGAGGGATTGGTTGATGGTCGCCATCATCCCCATGTCGAGGAGCTTCTTCAGCACCTCGCCGGCCTTGACGCCCATCGCTCGCGCGAGGTCGGCGACGGTGACGACCTCCGAGATGCGGATCACGCGCTTCGACGCGCGCGGCACCGTGATCTCGGTCTTCTTCTGCTCCTTGCCGGGGAGCGCTCGGCGCTTCTGGGGGCGCTTGCCGGTCCGCTGGAAGTCGCGCTCCATCACGTCGAGCATGTCCGACTTCTTGATGACCTTGCGGCCCTTCTTCTTCCGTGGCTGTCCGTCGGGCCCGACCTCGGTGGTGCTGGGGACCGCCTCGCCCGGCCGCGCGACGGGTGCGGGTGGCGCGGCCGGCTTGCGGAGGTCGATCTTGCCGAGCACCTTGACGGAGCGCATCTGCTCGAACCCGGGCGGCGGCGGCTGCGGGGGTGCGCTCGGCGCTGCCGGCGCCGCGGTTGGGCGCGGCGGCACGGTGACGCGGGGGGCCGCGGAGGGCGGCGCGGGACGCCGCGGCGCCTGCTCGGGCTTCGCAGCGCTCGGCGCCGGCTTCGCCGCGACCGGAGCGGGCGCGGGCTCCGCCGGCTTCGGCTCCGGCTCCGGCGGCGCCGCCGCCGGACGCTCGGGCGCGCGCTCGGGCTCGGCCTCCGCGGTCGGCGGCGGCTCCTCGAGCGGTGGCGGCAGCGGCTCCGGCTCGACCGGAACCTCCATGAGCGACGGCGGAACGTCGGTGTCGAGCGAGGGCGGGATGTCGGGGAGGCTCGGCTCGGCGTGCGCGACCGGCACCTCTTCCGTCTTCACCACCTCACGGGCCGTGCGTCGGCGGATGACGTTCGGGCGGAGCCGCGTCTCCGTCGTCTGCTCGCGCGCCGTGACGACGTGCTCGCCGCCCGCGTCCCGCTCGGTCACGACGCGGTCCGAGACGACGCGCTGCGCGCCGATCGCGACCGTCGGGCGCGGCGCGAGCCCGAGCGCCTCCCTCACCCGCTGCACCTCCTCGTCGGTGAGCGAGCTCTGCGACTTCTTGCCCCGGATGCCGACCTTCTCGAGGCCCGCGAGGAAGTCCTTCGGCTGGACGCCCCACTCCTTGGCCAGCTCGTGGATCCGCTTCGACATCGCTACCTGGCGCCTCCTGGCCCACCGGCGGCGAGCACCTGCACGAGACGCTCGCGCTCCGCGCGCGCGACGGACCGCCGCAGCGAGCGCACGGGACCGCGACGGCCGACGAACGCCTCCCAGCACCCCCGACGCCGGTGGAGATATGCGCCCCGGCCGGGCACCGTGCGCCGCGGATCCGGCGCGAGACGATCGGCGACGCTCACGACGCGGAGGAGCACCTGCTGGGCGTCCCGCTCTCCGCAGCCGACGCACGTACGGATCGGCACGTGCCCCCTCATCCGCGCCGCTCCTCGGCCGACGGATCGAGGTCGGGCGCCTCGCCGCCCGCCGGCGGCTCCGCCGCGTCCTCCTCGGCGGCGCTCGCCTCGGCGGCGCTCGCCGCCGCGGCCTCTTCCTCGGCGCGCTTCTTCGCCACGTGCTCGCGCGCCGCGGCGAGGATCGCCGGCGCGCGCTCGCGGCGGGCTTCGACGTGCACGTGGCGAAGCCGATCGAGCCGGCCGCGCTCGCGGAGATCGTCGCCGAGCTGGCGGCGGGGGTCCGGCGCGCGCGCGCCGCGCCCGCGAAGGGGGCCTAGCCCCGCCCGCGTATAATCACAGCCATGAGCTTCTTGAACGACCGCGATCAGGCTGCCGTCCGCACCGAGTTCGAGAAGCTCACCGGCCCCGTCAAGCTCGTCACGTTTTCGCAGGAGCTCGCCCACGCGGAGCTCTGCCGCCAGAACGAAGAGCTCCTG
>DASRHG010000137.1:0-9154 GCA_035650655.1 Binatia bacterium
ACCTTCCAGCTCGAGCGGCAGGGGCGGCGGCCGAGCAGGCAGGGAAGCGGGCCGGCGGCACCCGTGTGGACGCCGACGAGGAGCGTTCCGCGCGGGCTCCACGCGAGGTTGTCGGGCCGGCTGCCCACGCCGACCGTGCGCGGCGCCTCCCCCGGCCGGAGGCCCGCCCGCGGCACGCGGACGACGCGGCTCCTCCCCATCTCGGCGTAGTAGAGGCTCGCGCCGTCGGCGGAGACCGCGACGCCGTTCGGGGCGGCGGCCGCGGTCCCCGGCACGTGTCGCCAGCCGCGGTCGGGGCGCCAGAGCATGACGTCGCCCGTCGCCATCCCGAGGCCGCTCTTCACCATGTAGTAGAGGCTGCGCGGGGGCGCGAGCGTCGGCTGGTAGTTTCCCGTCACGATCTCGCCGTCGGGTGCGAACGCGACGTCGTTCCCCACCGTGTCGGGCGGCAGCGGGACGCAGCCGCGCCACGCGAGGCGCACCTCGCGTCCGCTCCCGACCAGGTCGAACAGCTCGATGGACTCGCGCGCGACGTGATGGACGACCGCGACCCGCACGACGCCCGGGGTGTCGGTCGCCATGGACGCGACGCCATGCGGCGCGAACGCGTCCGCCGGCGGCGGGGTCGTGCAGGCGGCATCCCCGAGGAGCGGCGTCAGGACGGCGTCCTCGCGCGGCCACACGCGGTACGGCGCCGTGTCGCCGCGCGGGAGCGCCATGAGGAAGCCGCCGCCGGGCCCGCCACCGAGCGATCGGGTGTTGCTCACGAGGACGACGCCCGCCTGCGGCACCGCTTCGACGTCCTCGGGGTTCTCGAATCCGCAGACCGTGCCGAGCGTCCCGGGCGGCGGCGCCGGGTCGCACGGCGGGCGCGGCGCGCCGGCGCAGCCCGCGACGACGGCGGCGAGAGCGAGGAGCACACGACGACGCACGGCGGGATGCTTTACACCCGCCGGCGGGCGCGCGTGAATAGGCGACTCCTGGTGCGACACGGCGGCGTTCACCGTGCTGGACGAACGGTTCCCCGACGGGTCCCCGCACGCGACCGTGACGGCGTACCCGCCGGTCCGCGTTCCGCGTGACGGCGGAGATCGCATCGCGACGTCGTTTCTGGCAGACGGGTCGGACCAGTGAGCGCCGTCGCCCCTGCCGAAGCCGACGTCTCCGCGCGGGCGGTCGCGCGCGCGAGTCGCCGGCTGCTCCCGTTCCTGTTCGTCCTCTACGTCGTCGCGTACCTCGACCGCATCAACGTGAGCTTCGCGGCGCTCCAGATGCGGCGCGATCTCGGGTTCGACGCCGCCGTCTACGGGCTCGGCGCGGGCATCTTCTTCGTCGGCTACTTCCTCTTCGAGGTCCCCAGCAACTTGATCCTCGCGCGCGTCGGCGCGCGGCGGTGGATCGCGCGCATCCTC
Organism: Binatia bacterium; assembly: GCA_035650655.1. Lineage (GTDB taxonomy): Bacteria > Desulfobacterota > Binatia > DP-6 > DP-6 > DASRHG01. Next base: position 1,413 of record DASRHG010000137.1, read on the forward strand.
TTCAGCTGGGGCACCGTGTCGGTCGCGACGACCCTCGTGCGGGACGTCCCGACCTTCTACGCGCTCCGCTTCCTCCTCGGCGTCGCGGAGGCCGGCTTCTTTCCGGGCGTCATCCTCTACCTCGGGTACTGGTTTCCGTCCGCCGAGCGGGCGCGCGCGATCGCGCGCTTCATGACGGCGACCGCCGTCGCGGGCGTCGTGGGCGGGCCGCTCTCGGGCGCGCTGCTCGGCCTCGACGGCGCCGCGGGCCTCGCCGGGTGGCGGTGGCTCTTCCTCGTCGAGGGGGTGCCCGCGGTCGCGCTGGGCGTCGTCGTGCTCGTCTGGCTCCCCGACGGGCCGGCGGACGCCGCGTGGCTCGAGCCCGCCGAGCGCGCCGCGCTCGTCGCGCGGCTCGGTGTCGACCACGCGGCCACGCCGGAGCACGCCGCCACGACGCGCGCCGCGCTCGCCGACCGCCGCGTCTGGTTCCTCGGGCTCCTCTACTTCGTGCTCGTGAACGGCATCTACGGCGTCAGCCTCTGGCTGCCGCAGATCGTCGAGCGGCTCGCGGGTGCGGGCGACCTCGTCGTCGGCGTGCTGTCCGCGGTGCCGTACGCGGTCGCGGCGGTCGGGATGGTGATCGTGGGCGCGCACTCGGATCGGACCGGCGAGCGGCGCCGCCACGTCGCGGCGTGCGCGCTCGTCGGCGCCGGGGGCCTCGGCGCGGCGGCCCTCGTCGCGGAGCCGGTCGCGTCGCTCGCGGCGCTCTCGTGCGGCGCGCTCGGGATCTGGAGCGCCATGGGCCCCTTCTGGGCGATGCCGGCGCGCGTGCTCCGCGCGTCCGGCGCCGCGGCAGGGATCGCGCTCGTCAACTCGCTCGGCAACCTCGGGGGCTTCGTCGGACCCTGGGCGGTCGGGCGGCTCACGGAGGCGACGGGCGAATTCGCGGCCGGCCTCGTCGTCCTCGCCGGCGCGCTCGTCGTCGCGGCGCTGCTCGCCGCAGTCGCGCCCGAGCCGCGATGAGCGCGGCGGACGTCAGCCGGCGGCGAGCTCGATCACGGCGATCTCGCGGGGGGTGAAGAGGCGGATCTTCTGCGCCGTGAAGCCGAGTCCGCGGTTCACGTAGAGCGTCGCCCCGTGCGCCCGATAGAGCCCGCGGCTGAAGGGCGTGATGAGCTCGGCGAGGTTCCGCACCCGGCCGCGCCGTCCGGCGGGCACCGCGAGCTGCCCGCCGTGCGTGTGCCCGGAGAGCATGAGGCCGGCGCCGAGGCGCGCGGCCTGCTCGAAGCAGTCGGGCCGATGGGAGAGGACGAGGAACGGCGTGCGGGGCGGGACCGTGGCCGCGAGGCGCGCGAGCGCCGGATGCTCCCAGACGCCGCGCGCCCAGTCGCGGCCGAGGTCGTCGACGCCGAGCACGGGCAGCACGGCGCCGTCGACGACGACGTCCGCGCGCGCGTCGCGCAGCACCGTGAACGCCGTCCAGCGGCGGAGCGCGGCCGTCACCTCCGCGGCGCCGGCCGCGACGTCGTGGTTCCCGAGCGTCACGAAGACGCCGTGGCGCGCGGCGAGGCCCGCGAGCACGGGAAAGCCCTCCGCGCAGGTCTCGGCGCGGTCGACCAGGTCCCCGGTGATGCAGACGACGTCGGGCGCGAGGGCGTTGACCCGCCGGACGTGGTCCGCGAGCTCGTCCGTGTCGAGGTACGCGCCGATGTGGATGTCGCTCAGCTGCACGATGCGGAGTCCGACGAGCGGCGGCGCGAGGCCGGGAACGGGCACCGTGAGCCGGGTGACGACGAGCCGGCGCTGGCCGGCCGTGTAGCCGTGGAGGAAGAGGCCGACGACCGCGCCGAGGCCCACGTTCACGAGCCAGAAGTACGAGGGGCCGAGCGCCTCGCCGGGGCCGAGCGGGAGCCCGGCGAGCCGGCCGACGCCCCACACGACGCCGGCCGCGGCGAGGAAGAGGGCGCAGAAGACCGAGGTGAACGCTGCCGACGCGTACACCGGCACGAGGCGCCCGACGGCGCGCGGCAGCGGGTGCGCGCCGCGGCGGTGACGGACGAGCCAGCGGTTCACGGCGAAGATGCCGACGACGCCCGCGACGTGCGCCCACGCCGGCAGCGCCCGGCCCGAGGCCCAGAGCACCCACGCCACACACGTCCACTCGCCGAGGGCGACCGCGACGAGGAGGAGGCGGAAGAACGACCGGAAGAAGACACGCTTCAGCCGTTCCATGCCGCTCGCGACCTTGCCCGCGGAGCGGGCCGGGGGCAAGCGCGCGCGGGGTCTCGGCCGCTAGGGATCGGGCGTCACGGAATGCTGGAGCGCCGGGCCGCGCGGCGCGCCCCCGAGCAGCTCGCCGAGCGTCGCGAGGAAGCGCCGCGGCTCGATCGGCTTCGGGATGTGCGCGTCGTATCCGGCCGCCAGCGCGCGCGCCCGGTCCTCGAGACGCGCGTACGCCGTGAGCGCGATCGCCGGGACGCTGCCGCCCGCCGCGGGCGGGAGCGCGCGCACCCGGCGGATGAGCGCGTAGCCGTCCTCGCCGGGGAGCCCGATGTCGCTCAGGAGGACGTCGGGGACGCGCTCCTCCATCGCGGCGAACGCGGCCGGGGCCGACGCGACCGCGGTCACGCTCGCGCCGGCCTGGTCGAGGATCGTCGTCAGCACGTCCCGAGCATCCGGCTCGTCCTCGACGAGGAGGATGCGGACGTCGTCGAGGCGGGGCAGATGCGCGTCCTCGCCGTCGAGGTCGTCCGCGGGCTGCGGGTGCGACTCCTCGAGACGCCGCCGCCGCGCGTCTCCCGTGGCGAGCGGCAGGCGGACCGCGAACACGGCGCCGTGGCCGTCGCCCGCGCTCTCCGCGCGCACCGTCCCGCCGTGCAGCTCGACGAGGTGGCGGACGATCGCGAGTCCGAGGCCGAGCCCGCCGTGCGCGCGGGTCGTCGAGCTGTCCGCCTGCCGGAACGGCTCGAACACGTGGGGCAGGAACGCCGGGTCGATGCCGCGGCCCGTGTCCGAGACGGCGATCTCGACGGTGGACGCCGTGCGCGACAGGCCGACGTGCACCCGGCCGTCCTTCGGCGTGAACTTGATCGCGTTCGAGAGCAGGTTCCACATCACCTGCTGGAGCCGATCGGGATCGCCGAGCACGACGTCGCCGAGCCGCTCGAGCGCCGCGGTGACGGTCACGCCGCGCGCCTCCGCCGTCGGCGCGATCGCGTCGAGCGCGGCCTGCACCACGGCCGCCGGGTCGAGGGCGCGCAGCTCGAGGTGGACCTTTCCCGTGATGATTCGCGACATCTCGAGCGCATCCTCGATGAGCTTCGCCTGCGCGCGCGCGTTCCGCTCGATCACCTCGAGCCCGCGCGACATCGCGGCGGGGTCGAGCGTGCCGGCGCGGAGGAGGCGCGCCCACGCGAGGATCGAGGTGAGCGGGGTGCGCAGCTCGTGCGAAAGCGTCGCGAGGAATTCGTCCTTCAGCCGGTTCGCCTCGCGCGCCTCGATGAAGAGCGTGTTCTCGATCGCGATCGACGTCATCTGCGCGAGCTGGACGAGGATGTCCTCGTCGCGCACCGCGAAACGCACCGCGGGGTCGCGCACGAGCTGCACGACGCCCATCGCACGCCCATCCCGTCCGAGGAGCGGGGCCGCGAGCACCGCGAACCCGGCGCCGTCGCCGTCCTCCCGGTGCCGGCTGCGGTCGATCGCCGTGCGCAGGGGGCGCCCCCTCGTCCGCACCACGGCCGCGACCTGCTCGTCGACCGCGATCTCGACGCCGGCGTGCGCGTCGTGCGAGCGACCCGGCGCGAGGTCGACGTGGCTCACCGCCCCGTCGGCGCCGAGCGTCCGCCGGGCGTGCTCGGTCACGAGCCCGAGGATCTCGTCGACGGACTGAGCGGCGTTGATCGCGAGCGCCGCTTCCGTGACCTGGTGGAGCTGGACGGCCCGCTCCCGCATCGCCTCCGCCTGGCGGCGGATCTGCTCGCTCTTCCGAAACAGGTCCACGAACACGGCCACCTTGGCGCGGAGCACCTCGGGGAGGACGGGCGTCAGGATGTAGTCGACGGCGCCCAGGGAGTAGCCGCGGGAGACGTGCGTCTCGTCTCCGAACGCGGTGATGAAGATGATCGGCGTGTGCTCCGAGCGCGGACGCTGGCGAATGAGCGCCGCGGTCTCGAAGCCGTCCATCGTCGGCATCCGGACGTCGAGCAGGATGACGGCGAAGTCCTGCCGCAGGAGGAGCCGGAGCGCGTCCCGGCCGGACGTCGCCGTCACGATGTTCTGCCCGAGCTGCTCGAGGATGGCGCGCAGCGCGACGAGCTTGTCCGTGCTGTCGTCGACGATCAGGATGTTGACTCGATCGCTCATGACGCCGCGGCTACTCCCGGAGCCAGACGCGCAGGAGCGAGACGAGCTCCTCCACGTCGACGGGCTTCGCGATGTAGTCGGACGCGCCCGCGTCGATGCACTTCTCGCGGTCCCCCTTCATCGCCTTCGCCGTGAGGGCGATGATCGGGAGGTCCTTGAGGCGGGCGCTCCGACGGATGACGCGCATCGTCTCGTAGCCGTCCATCTCGGGCAGCATGATGTCCATGAGCGCGAGGTCGACGGGCTCGGAGCCCTGGAGGGTCGCGATGGCGTCCTTGCCGTTCTCCGCGGCGATCACCTCGACGCCGTGCCGCTCGAGGACGGACGTCATCGCGAAGATGTTCCGGATGTCGTCGTCCACGATGAGCACGCGCTTGCCGGCGAGGATCTCGTCGCGGTCGTGCAGCCGGTCGAGCATGGTGCGCCGATCGGCCGGCATCCGGCTCGTGTCGCGGTGGAGGAAGAGCGACGCCTTGTCGAAGAGGCGCTCCGGCGCCGAGACGTCCTTCGGGATGATGCTCTGCGCGAGCCGGTCGAGGGCGCGCTCCTGCTGCTCGGACAGCTCGAGCGCCGTGTAGACGATGATCGGAAGCTCCCGGAGGGCGGGATCGGCGCGCACCTGCTCGATCAGCTCGACGCCGTGCATGTCGGGCAGGCCGAGGTCGAGGATCGTGCAGTCGAAGCGCGCCGCTCGGAGGGCCTCGAGGGCCTCGCGCGCGGTTCCGACCGCCGTCGTGTGGACGTCGCCGTTGCCGATCAGCTCGACGATGTTCGCGCGCTGCACCTCGTCGTCCTCGACGACGAGGAGGTTCTTCACCGGCCGCTCCACGCACTCGGCGAGACGGGCGAGCGCGCCTTCGACCTCCTCCTGCCCCGCGGGCTTCGGGAGCACGGCGAGCGCGCCGCGCTTGAGCGCGGTGCCGAGCTCGTCCACGCTCGAGACGACGTGCACCGGGATGTGCCGCGTCCGCGGGTCGTCCTTCAGCTGCTTCAGGATGCGCCACCCGTCGATGTCGGGCAGGTCGATGTCGAGCGTGATGCCGTCGGGCAGGTACTGCTGCGCGAGCTCGAGCGCGGCCGTGCCGTGTGACGCGACGATGCCCTTGAACCCGCGACGATGCGCGGCGTCGAGCAGGAGCTCGGCGAAGGCGACGTCGTCCTCGATCATCAGGATGACGCGGTCGCCCGGCTGAATGTCGCCGCGGTCGTCGGACACGTGGCTCTCGACGACCGGCGCGGACGTCTCGGGGGCGGGTGCGGGCACGGCGGGCTGGGGCTCGGGCGCGACGTCGCGCCGGCGCGCCGGCACGGAGTGGAACGGGAGGAAGAGACGGAACGTGCTGCCGACGCCGGGCGTGCTCGAGAGGGCGATCTCGCCGCCGAGCAGGCGGGCGATCTCGCGGCTGATCGCGAGGCCGAGGCCGGTCCCGCCGTACTTCCGGCTCGTCGAGCCGTCGGCCTGCTGGAACGCCTCGAAGATGATCTGGTGCTTGTCGGGGGGAATGCCGATCCCCGTGTCGTCGACCGAGAAGGCGACGATGCCGAGCGCATGGGTCAGCGTCTCGTTGTCCGCGCTCCAGCCGTCCGTCGCGACGTCGATGCGGAATCGGACGCTCCCGGAATCGGTGAACTTGAAGGCATTCGAGAGGAGGTTCCGGAGGATCTGCTGGAGGCGCTTCGAGTCGGTGTGGATCGCGCGGGGAAGCCGCGGGTCGAGGACGATCGTGAAGTCGAGGCCCTTCGACTCGGCGACGGGCCGGAACGTCCGCTCGACGTATTCCTGGAGGTCGCCGAGGAGGAGATCGCCGACGTCCACGCTCACCGTCCCGGACTCGACCTTCGCGAGGTCGAGGATGTCGTTGATGAGCTTCAGGAGGTCGTTGCCGGCCGAGCGGATCGTCTTCGCGAACTCCACCTGCTTCGGCGTCAAGTTGCCCTCGAAGTTCCCCGAGAGCCGATCGGCGAGGATGAGCAGGCTGTTGAGCGGGGTCCGCAGCTCGTGGGACATGTTCGCGAGGAACTCGGACTTGTACTTCGACGTGAGCGCGAGCTGCGACGCCTTCTCCTCGAGCGCCTGCCGCGCCTGCTCCACCTCCGCGTTCTTGCGCTCGACCTCGACGTTCCGCTCGGCGAGGAGGCGCGCCTTGTCCTCGAGCTCGAGGTTCGTCTGCTGGAGCTCCTGCTGGCGGCTCTGGAGCTCCTTCGCGAGCGACTGCGACTGGGCGAGGAGGTCCTCCGTCCGGGTGTTCGCCTCGATCGTGTTGAGCACGATGCCGATCGACTCCATCAGCTGATCGAGGAACGCCTGGTGCGTCGCGCTGAAGCGGTCGAAGGACGCGAGCTCCATGACCGCCTTCACCTGGCCCTCGAAGACGACGGGGAGGACGATGATGTTCAGCGGCGGCGCCTCGCCGAGTCCGGACGTGATCTGGATGTAGTCCGGGGGCGCGTTCGTGATGAGGATCTTCTCCTTCTCGAGCGCCGCCTGCCCGACGAGTCCCTCGCCGAGCGCGAACTCCTGCCCGATGTTCTTCCGCTCGCGGCAGGCGTAGCTCGCGAGGAGCCGGAGCCTCGGCTCTCCCTTCGCGTTGTCCATGATGTAGAAGACGCCGTGCTGGGCGGAGACGACGGGCGCCAGCTCGGAGAGGATCAACCGGCCGACCGTCAGCATGTCCTTCTGGCCCTGGAGCATGCGGCTGAACTTCGCGAGGTTCGTCTTGAGCCAGTCCTGCTCGCTGTTCTTGAGGGTCGTGTCCTTCAAGTTGCGGATCATCTCGTTGATGTTGTCCTTGAGCGCCGCCACCTCGCCCCGCGCCTCGACCGTGATCGACCGCGTGAGGTCGCCCTTCGTGACCGCCGTCGCCACCTCCGCGATCGCGCGGACCTGGGTCGTCAGGTTCGCGGCCAGCTGGTTCACGTTGTCGGTCAAGTGCTTCCACGTGCCGGCCGCACCCGGCACGCTCGCCTGACCGCCGAGCTTCCCCTCGACGCCGACCTCGCGGGCGACGGTCGTCACCTGGTCGGCGAACGTCGCGAGGGTGTCGATCATGCCGTTGATCGTGTCCGCGAGGGCCGCGATCTCGCCCTGGGCGTCGACGGTGAGCTTCCGCTTGAGATCGCCGTTGGCGACGGCGGTCACGACGGCCGCGATGCCGCGCACCTGGTTCGTCAGGTTGCCGGCCATGAAGTTCACGTTGTCGGTCAAGTCCTTCCACGTGCCGGACACGCCGCGGACGTCGGCCTGGCCGCCGAGCTTCCCCTCGGTGCCGACTTCGCGGGCGACGCGCGTCACCTCCGAGGCGAAGGACGAGAGCTGGTCGACCATCGTGTTGACGGTGTTCTTGAGCTCCAGGATCTCGCCCTTCACGTCGACGGTGATCTTCTTCGAGAGGTCGCCG
>DASRHG010000138.1:0-24759 GCA_035650655.1 Binatia bacterium
CCTCTTCAAGCGGCCTGCCTGAATCGTCCGCGATCTGAATCGAGCCGGGTGGATTCGCGGCGCGGTCCACCCGGCTCCGTTCGATCTCCGCACCGCGCGCCGCCCGTCGGGTCGGTCGCGTCACCGCGTCAGCGGGGAGGCACTCGTCGAAGCAGCTCGGCGAGCGCGAGCAGCACACCACCGAGCGTGAGGCCTCCCACGAGGCCGCCGACGGCTGCCGCGAGGAGGCCGTAGCGGCGCGCGGCCGCGATCCAGTACTCGGTCTGGAAGAGCGTGTGGTCCGGATGCCGCGCGTACGCCGCGGCGACCTCCGCGAAGTGCGCGTCCGCGGCCACGAGCCACCCCGCGACGCCGGCGACACCGAGGCCGAGCAGGACGACGACGCCCGCGAGCACGCGGAGCGCCCGCATCATCGGGCGCGCACCGCCGCCGCCACGGCCGACGACAGGCGGCGGCGGAAGACGCCCACGCGCGCGCGGCGACGGGGATCGTATCCGACCCACTTCGCGGCGGGCACGTCGTCCGCCCCGACGCGCTCGAACCCGAGCCGGACGAAGAACTCCTTCGCCCGGTCGTCCACGGCGCACGCGAAGACGTAGTCGAGACCGATCCGCTCGGCGTCGGCCACGAGGCGCGTGACGAGCCGCTCGCCGATGCCCTCACCCTTGAACCGCGTGATGGTGTAGAGCGCGACGATCTCGCCGGCGCGCTCGGCCGCGTACGGCGCGGTCAAGAGCCCGACGACGCCGGCGAGCTGTCGGGGCTGGAACGTCGCCCCGTAGCCGACCGCGAGCACCTGCGCGACCTCGGCCCGGCTCCGCAGCTTGAGAACGCCCTCGCGCTGGCCGCGCTCGAGCAGCCGCTCGGCCTGCGCGAAGTCGTCGAGCCCGAGCGGCGCCACGTGACAGTAGTCGCTCAAGGTGAAGAGCGTCCCCGAGCCGGCGTACGTGAAGAGCTCGTCGCCGACCGTCTCCGGCGTGCAGACGTTCACCGACTCGACGCCGCCGAGGAGCGCGTCGCGGACCGCGGTGAGAAGCGGGCGGCGGTCGCCGAGGCCCGTCCATTCCGCCTCGCCCTCCCGCAGGAGGGTGTCGAGCAGGTTCTCGTCGACGAACGAGAGCCGCCCCGGACGGTTGCCGAGGAGCCCGCCGCGCGGATCGAGCAGCACGAGCTTCGGGACGTGAAGCGCCACCGCGAACCCCGCCGCCGCGCCGACCGAGGCGTTCCCCCCGACGACGACGACCGCGAGCCGGCCCCGCCGGAGCGCCTCCCAGAGCCGCGCCCGTACCTGCTCGCCCGCCGTGCCCGCGAGCTCGTGCGAGGCGACGCGGAGGAGGGACGCCGCAGCGTGGCGCGTCGCGCGCCGGTGGACGGGCACGCGCGCCCGGCGGAGCGCGGCGACGAGGCGCCGCTCGGCGGCGAACGTCGACGCGGGCCACCAGACGACGACGCGCGTGTCGTTGCGGACGAGCTCCGCCACCGTCCGTGCGAGCGGCCAGAGGTCGGGACGCGCCGCCGTCACCTCCGGCGCGACGGCCACCACCACGCTGCGGCCCCGGAACTGCTCGAGGTAGAAATCCTTTTCCTCGAAGACCTCCACGGCGCGCGGGTGGTCGAGCGGAGGCGGCATCCGCCCGACCCTAGCACACGCCGGCGAAACGGCGAAGGTTCGCGCGCGGTTGCCAGCGCCCGGCGCCGCGCGCTAGACGCGCCGCGATGCGCCGGCCGTCCACGCTCGTCGCCGCCGCGCTCGCCTTCGCGGCGGTGCGCGCCTGGGCGGGCGGCGCCGTCGCGACCGAGCACGCGCGCGCGGCCGCCGCCGGCGCGGAGGTACTCGCCGCGGGCGGCACGGTCGTCGATGCGGCGCTCGCCGCGTCGGCCGCCGTCTGCGTCGTGCACGCGTCCTCCTGCGGCGTCGGCGGCGGCGGCTTCGCGCTCGTGCACGAGCGGGACGGCGGCGACGTGGCGCTCGACTACCGCGAGACGGCGCCCGCGGGCGCCACGCCGGATCGGTTCGTCGTCGACGGCCGGCCCGACGAGATGCTCCTCCGTCGCGGCGGTCTCGCCGTCGGCGTCCCGGGCGAGGTCGCCGGGTGGACGGCGCTCCACGCGCGCTTCGGGCGACTGCCGCTCGCCCGTGTCCTCGCGCCCGCGATCCGACTCGCGCGCGACGGCTTTGCGCTCGCCGAGAGCCCCCATCTCGCGCGCGAAATTGCACGCCAGCAGCCGCTCCTCGCCGCGGACCCCGGCCTCCGCGCGGTCTTCCTCGCGGCCGACGGCAGCGTCCCCGGTCCCGACTTCCGCGTCGTCCAGGCGGACCTCGCGCGCACGCTCGCCGCCGTTGCGGCGGGCGGCCGGGCCGCGTTCTACGACGGCGCCCTCGCGGCGGCGATCGCCGCGGCCGTCGCGGGGCGCGGCGGGGTCCTCACGGCGGCCGACCTCCGCGCCTACCGGCCCGCGTGGCGCCGTCCGCTCGTCGGGCGCTTTCGGGGCCGGCGCGTGGTGACGTTCCCGCCGCCCGGGTCGGGCGCCGTCCTCCTCGAGGCGCTCGGGCTGCTCGGGGCCGACGACCTCCCGGCGCTCGGCGCCGGCACGCCGACGATGCTCCACCTCCTCGCGACGGCGATGGCGCAGGCATTCGCCGACCGCGCGCGTTGGCTCGGCGACCCCGCGTACACCGACGTGCCGCTCGGCGCGCTGCTCGCGCCGCCCCGCCTGCGCGCGCTCCGCGCCCGCATGAGCGCCGTCCGCGTCACGGCCCCCGACGACGCGTTCGAGCCCGACGCCGGCACGGCGAACGTCTCGGTCGTCGATCAGGCGGGCAACGCGGCGGTGATCACGACGACGATCAACACGTCCTTCGGCGCCGGCATCCTCGTCCCGGGCACCGGGATCGTCCTGAACGACGAGATGGACGACTTCGCGATCGCGCCGGGCGTGCCGAACGCCTTCGGCCTCGTCGGCACGGCGCCGAACGCCATCGCGCCCGGGAAGCGGCCCCAGTCGAGCATGACCCCGACGGTGCTGCTCGACGGCGGGCGCCCGGAGATCGCCGTCGGCGGCTCCGGCGGCCCGACGATCGTCTCCGGCGTGCTCCAGGTCGTGCTCGGCGTGACCGCGTTCCGGCTCCACCCGATCCTCGCGGTCGCCGCGCCGCGCATCCACGACCAGGCCGTGCCGGCCGTCCTCACCGTCGAGCCCGGCATCGACGGGGCGACCCGCGCGGCGCTGGCACGCATCGGGCATCGGCTCGTCGACGTGCGCGCGCTCGGGGCGGTCTCGGCGGTCGGGCTCGACGCCGACGGCTGGCCGGTCGCCGCGGGCGATCGGCGGAAGGACGGCGGCGAGGCGATCGTCGTCCGGTAGCGCGGTGGTGCACCCGCGAGCGGCGGGCGGGACGGGTGGCTCGCGCGGGAGCCGCGCGCCGAGCGGCCGGCGGTCAGTCGGTGCGCGCGTCGAGCCCGAACGCCGCCGCCGAGGCACGGAGGTACGCGTCGATCTCGCGCGCGGCGAGCGCGTGGCCGCGCGGGCTCCAGTGGCCGTCGTGCGCCCACGAGCAGCTCACGTGCGACGCCGCCCAGTCGGCGCGGAGCGCCGGGCCGAGGTCGAGGACGGGGATGTCGTGCGCCCGCGCCATCGCGTCGATCGCGCGGGTCGGGCGCTCGACGTCCCAGGTGAAGTGCGAGGCCTCCGGATAGCCTTCCGCGCGGAGGGCCGCGTCGAGATTGTCTTCGACCACGGCCTTCGGGGGGACGAGGACGAGGAGGAAGCGGGCGCCGCGGGAACGCGTGAGCCGTGCGCTCTCCGCGAGGAGGCGCAGCGTGACGGCGTACGCCTCGTCCCACGGGCGGGGCGGATCGGCGAGGAACACGTTCCAGTCCGAGGTGACGGGGAGCGTGGCCGGCTTGCCGTCACCCCCCCAGGCCGTGACGTGATGCGACGCGCGGAACTTCTGGATGCGGTCGATGAAGCTCCGCGCGAACGTGCTGTCCTTCACCATCGTCTTCAGCCACACGGCCGGGCGGATCTTCTCCTGGCGCCCGCGCGACGCGGGGGAGTCCGCGGGCGGCACGTACACGAGCTCGTCCCCGGCGAGCCGGTAGTACGGCTTGCTCGGGTCACGCTCGAGGGCCGCCACGTCGTTCCTGAAGTCGTTCATCAGCGTGACGGCGACGATCACGAGGTCGGGCTCGTACGCGAACGCTTCCTGCTCGAGGAGCCGGTGGTACTGCGCCGGCCCGTTCCCCGAGACGCCGAAGTTGACGACCTCGACCCGCTCGCGCGCCCAGCGGCCGACCGCGGCCTCCAGGAGCCGTGGAAACTGCGCCTCGAGCGGCACCTGCAACGCCTCGACCATCGAATCGCCGAGGACGAGGATCCGGTACGTCCCCGCGGGCTTCGCGCGCGCGTGCTCGACGTCGTGGAAGCCGGCGGCGTTCGTCGTCACCCGGACGTCGTAGTCCGGACCCACCCAGCGGAACGCCCCGCCCGGCTCGAGCCGGTAGCCGACCTCGCGGTCGAAGTGGTAGCGCACCGTCGACGTCGGGATCACGAAGCGCACGAGCACCTCCCCGGCGCCCCAGGCGAACACGACCCCGAGGACGACGAGCGCGAGGTTCGGGAGGACCCGCGTCAGCACGCGCTCAGTCGAGCTGGTAGAGCGAACGCCAATCGACGTCCTCCTTGAGCGCCGGCTGGCGCGGCTTGTCGAGGACGAAGGAGCCGAGGACGAGCTGGTCCATCTCGGTTCGCATGAAGCAGAGGTAGGCGTCCCTCGGCGAGCACACGATCGGCTCGCCACGCACGTTGAAGCTCGTGTTCACGAGCACCGGGCAGCCCGTGAGCTCGGCGAAGCGCGTGAGCAGCGCGTGGTACGCGGGGTTCGTCTCGCGGTGCACGGTCTGGATGCGGGCCGAGTAGTCGACGTGGGTCGCGGCGGGAATGTCCGAGCGCGGGACGTTGAGCTTCTCGATCCCGAACAGGCGCTGCTGCTCGGCGCTCATCGGGATCCGCCGCTCCTGCCGCACCGGCGCGACGAGGAGCATGTACGGCGAGTCGACGTCGAGCTCGAACCAGTCCGCGACACGCTCCCGCAGCACGCTCGGCGCGAACGGGCGGAAGCTCTCGCGGAACTTGATCTTCAGGTTCATCACCGACTGCATCCTCGTCGAGCGCGCGTCGCCGAGGATGCTCCGGTTCCCGAGCGACCGGGGGCCGAACTCCATCCGGCCCTGGAACCAGCCGACGACCTTCTCCGCCGCGAGCGCGCGCGCCGTCCGGTCGATCACCTCGTCCATCGGCAGGCGCTCGTACACGGCGCCGACCGAGTCGAGGAACCGGCGGATCTCCTCGTCGGAGAACGCCGGCCCGAGATACGAGCCCCGCATGCCGTCGCCCTCGGACCGATGCCGGCGCTCGTGGCCGAGCACCTTGTGGCGGATCGCGAGCGCGACGCCGACCGCCCCGCCGGCGTCGCCCGCGGCGGGCTGGATCCAGATCCGCTGGAATGGGCCCTCGCGCAGGAGGCGCCCGTTGCCGACGCAGTTGAGCGCGACGCCCCCGGCGAGGCAGAGGTTCGCCATCCCGGTCTCACGGTGCACGTGCCGCGCCATGCGCAGCATGATCTCCTCGGTGACGACCTGCACCGAGGCGGCGATGTCCATCTCGCGCTGCGTGATCTCGGACTCCGGCCGCCGCGGCGGCCCGCCGAACAGGCGATCGAACGCGCCGTTCGTCATCGTGAGCCCGGAGAGGTAGTTGAAGTAGTCCATGTTCAGCTTGAAGGAGCCGTCCTCCTTCAGCTGCAGGAGCTCGTCGAGGATGAGCTGCGCGTACTTCGGCTCCCCGTACGGCGCGAGGCCCATGACCTTGTACTCGCCCGAGTTGACCTTGAAGCCGGTGTAATAGGTGAAGGCGGAGTAGAGCATGCCGAGCGAGTGCGGGTAGTGGAGCTCGGCGAGGATCTCGAGGTCCTTCCCGCGTCCGACGCCGTAGGACGACGTCGCCCACTCGCCGACGCCGTCCATCGTCAGCACCGCGGCCTCCGCGAAGGGCGAGGGGTAGTACGCGCTCGCGGCGTGCGACTCGTGATGCTCGGCGAAGAGGAGCGGCCCCTCGTAGCCGGGAAGCTCCTTGCGGATGAGGTCGCGCGTGAAGAGCTTCTCCTTGATCCAGACCGGCATCGCGAGGAGGAACGAGCGGAGTCCCTTCGGCGCCACCCCGAAGTAGCTCTCGCAGAGGCGCTCGAACTTGAGCAGCGGCTTGTCGTAGAAGCCGACGTAGTCGAGGTCCCGAGCGGCGATCCCGCCCTCGCGGAGACAGTACGCGACGGCGTGGGCCGGAAACCTCGGGTCGTGCTTCTTCCGCGTGAAGCGCTCCTCCTGCGCGGCCGCGACGACCTCGCCGTCGCGGACGAGACACGCGGCGGCATCGTGGTAGTAGGCGGAGATGCCGAGGATCGTGGTGCCGGCCGCCGCCATCGTCAGAAGAGCTGCTCGTATCGCGCCGGGTCGACGGTCTGCGGGGTCCGCTTGATCCAGTGGCTCGACCGGCCGTCGTCGAGACGACGGTCGAGCGGATCGTTCACGCGGCGCAGGACGAACCCGATCGGCGCGAAGACGAGGAAGTAGAGGAGTGCCAGGAACACGCGGCTCACGACGTCGCCGACCCGCGCCGCGACGCGGAGGACGGGACCCATCCAGAAGCGCTCGACCGGCGCGAGGACGGCCGGCACGACGAGGCCTGCCAGGACGAGCGCGCCGCCGATCGCCCACATGACGCGCGGCGCGAGCGCGTGGTGACGCCACGCGCTCAAGGCGCCCAGGACGAGCAGCGCCCCGCCGACGGTCACCCCGAATCGGCGGAGCTCGGCTTTCGACTTGCCGGCCATCGGGACGCCGGAGCGCTAGAAGAGCGTGTACACGAAAGGCGCCAGCGCGGAGCCCTGCGTGAACACGACGAGCGCGCCGAACAACGCGAGGACGATCACGATCGGGCCGAGCCACCACTTCTTCCGGACGCGCATGAATGCCCAGAGCTCGGCGAGGAGGCCCACTGTTCCGGAACGCGCCACTTCGGGTTCACCCCCGGTGCGGGGATGCTTAGCGAGGGGTGCGTAACCCGTCAAGGGCGAAAGACGTGAGCAGTGTGCTCGCGACCGACATGGCGACCGCCTGGGCGCTCAGGCCGCGAAGGCGGCGTCACAGCGAATCGTCTGCTCGCGCTGCGCCCCGACGGAGAGAATGGTGAGCGGCGCGCCGACGAGGGACTCGAGCCGCCGGACGTAGCGGCGCGCGTTCGCCGGGAGGTCGGCGAGCGCCCGCACGGCACCCAGGCTCTCGCGCCATCCGGGCAGCTCCTCGTAGACGGGCACCGCGCGCTCCCAGTCGCGCTGGGTTGCGGGAGGCAGCTCGCGACGCCTGCCGCCGATCTCGTACGCGACGCAGACGCGTAGGGAGTCGATGCCGGTCAGCACGTCGATCTTCGTGAGGGCGAGCCCGTCGACGCCCGAGAGCGCGACGGCCTGCCGGACGACGACGGCGTCGAACCAGCCGCACCGCCGTGGACGGCCGGTCGTCGACCCATACTCGTCGCCGTCGGCCCGCAGCCGCTCCCCGAGCGCGTCGGTGAGCTCGGTGGGGAACGGACCGCTCCCGACGCGCGTCGTGTACGCCTTCGCGATGCCGATCACGCGCTCGATGGCGCGCGGCGGAAGCCCGGCACCGGCGGCCGCCGCGCCGGAGACGACGCTCGACGAAGTGACGAACGGGTAGGTGCCGTGGTCGACGTCGAGCATCATGCCGTGGGCACCCTCGAGGAGGACCCGCTTGCCGGCGGCGAGCGCCGCCCGCAGCTCGACTCCGGTGTCGGTGACGAAGGGCCGCAGGCGCTCGCGGTACTCGCCGTAGCGGGCGTGGATCTCGTCGAAGGAGAGCGGCGGCTCGCCGAGGATCGCCTCGAGGTACCCGTTCTTCTCGCGGAGGTTCCGCGCGAGCGCATCGCGGAATCCCGCTTCGTCGTAGAGCTCGCCGACGGGGATCCCGGTCCGCGCCATCTTGTCCTCGTAGGCGGGCCCGATGCCACGGCCGGTCGTGCCGATCTTCCCCGCGCCCCGCAGCCGCTCGCGCGCGCGGTCGATCGCACGGTGATACGGCATGATGAGGTGCGCGCGCTCGCTCACGCGGAGCCACCGGTCCTCGCCCAGGTAGCCGCGCTTGCGGAGCGCGTCGATCTCCGCCGTGAGCACCTCGGGGTCGATGACCACCCCCGGTCCCATCATGCAGACGCGGCCGGGGTGGAGCACGCCCGCGGGAATCAGGTTCAAGATCGTCTTCTCCCCGTTCACGACCAGCGTGTGCCCGGCGTTGTTGCCGCCGTGGAAGCGGACGACGACGTCGGCGTCCGCGGCGAGGAGATCGACGATCTTCCCCTTCCCCTCGTCGCCCCACTGCGTGCCGATGACGACCGTCGCCGGCATCCGAGTCAGAGGCGGAGCTGCTCGGCCGCGACGATCTGCGGCAGCTGGCGGAGCGCGGCGAGCGTGTCCGGCGGGACGGGCTCGTCCACGTGGATGAGCGACAGCGCCATGCCGCCCACCTTCTCCCGGCTCAGCTCGATCCCGGCGATGTTGATCGCGCGCCGACCGAGGAGGGTGCCGACGGCGCCCACGACCCCCGGCACGTCGCGGTTGTGGAGCATGAGGATGTGTCCCTCCGGCACGGCCTCCATCCGGAAGTCGTTGATGCGCGTGAGCCGCACGATCCCGGCGCCGAAGACGGCGCCGGCGAGGACCGTCTTCGCCCGCGACGCCGTCCGCACCTCCACCCGGAGCGCGTTCAGGTAGTCGCTCGCCTGCGGCGTGCGGGACTCGATCACCCGGATCCCCCGCTCGCGCGCGATCGCCGGCGCGTTCACGAAGTTCACCGCGGGACCGAGCATGTGCGCGAGGAAGCCGCGGAGCACGCCGGTCGTGATCGAACGGATCTCGCGCTCGGCCACCTCGCCGCTCGCCTGTACCGTGACCGCGACGGGCGGCTCGGTGAGCAGCTGGGCTGCGAGCGCGCCGAGCTTCTCGGCGAGCTCGAGGAACGGGCGGAGCACCTGGAGCACGTCGGGCGAGACGGACGGCGTGTTGACCGCGTTCTGGATCGTGCCGGTCTGGAGGTACGCCGCGACCTGGTCGAGGATCGCCCGCGCGACGTTCACCTGCGCCTCGTCCGTCGACGCGCCGAGGTGGGGCGTGCAGATGACGTTGTCGAGCGCGAGGAGCGGGTTCCCGGGCTTCGGCGGCTCGTCGACGAGGACGTCGAGCGCGGCACCCGCGACGCGACCGTCCCGGAGCGCGGCGACGAGCGCCGCCTCGTCCACGATGCCGCCGCGGGCGCAGTTGATGATGCGGACGCCCCGCTTCAGCCGCGCGATCAGCTCCGCGCCGAGGAGGCCGCGCGTCTCGGGGATGAGCGGCACGTGCACGGTGACGAAGTCGGCGCGCGCGACGAGGTCGTCGAGCGACACGAGCTCGACCCGCAGGCGCGCGGCCGTCTCCGCGGTGACGAAGGGGTCGTAGGCGACGACCTTCATCCGGAGCCCCACCGCGCGCTCGGCGACGATCGAGCCGATGTTCCCGAGGCCGATGACGCCGAGGACCTTGTTGCACACCTCCGTGCCCATCCACCGCTCGCGCGGCCACTCGCCGGCACGCACCGCGGCGACCGCCTGCGGGATGTTCCGCGCGAGCGCGAGCATCATCGCGATCGTGTGCTCGGCGGTGGTCACGTTGCTGCCGCCGGGCGTGTTCATCACGACGGTCCCGCGCTTCGTCGCCTCCGCGACGTCGATGTTGTCGACGCCGATGCCGGCACGACCGATCACACGGAGCCGCGGCGCGTTCGCGATCACCTTCGCCGTCACCTTGCTCCGGCTCCGGACGATGAGTCCCTCGACGTCGGCCAGCGTGCCGGCCTCGTCGAGGAGCTTCTGGGCGACGGGGCCGCCGCGGTCGACGCGAACGTCGGGGTACTTCGCCTCGAGCGCCGCGATGAGCTCGGGCGTCTCCTTCGTGAGCGGATCGGCGATCAGGATCCGGTGAGCCATCACGAGCGGGCGGGCAGCCCTTCGGCGAGGACGGCCTCGGCCGCGCCGACGCCGCGTCCGAAGTCGACCGGCGCGCCAAACCGGTGGAGCGCGAGCTCGAGCGCCGCGAGCCCGGTCACGACGTCGAAGGCGCCCACCCAGCCGAGGTGGGAGATGCGGATGATCTTGCCCTTCAGCTGGTCCTGCCCGCCGGCGAAGGTGACCAACATGCGGTCGCGCAGATAGCGGAAGAGGCCGCTCCCGTCGATGCCCTCGGGAAGGAGGATCGCGGTGGCGGCCGGGCTCGGGGCGTCGGGGGCGAGGAGGCGGAGCCCGAGAGCGAGCGCGCCGGCGCGCGTCGCGCGGGCGAGGCGGTCGTGGCGTGCGTGGACGTTCGCCCACCCTTCCGTCCGCATCATCCGGAGCGAGATCCGCAGGCCCTGGACGAGGGAGATGGCCGGCGTCCACGCCGTCGATCTCTCGGCAACGCCCTTCCGCTCCCGCTTGAAGTCGAAGTAGAAGCGGGGCAGCTTCGCGCGCTCGGTCGCCGCCCACGCGCGCTTGGAGAGCGCCACGAACGCGAGCCCCGGGGGCAGCATGAGGGCCTTCTGCGAGCCGGTGACGAGGACATCGATGCCGAGCCGGTCCATCGGAAGGTCGACGACGCCGACGGCCGTGATGCCGTCGACGACGAGGAGCGTGTCGCGCGTCCGCGTGAGCGCCGCGACCTCGGGGACGGGGTGCAGCACGCAGGTCGACGTCTCGCTCGCCTGCATGTAGAGCGCCTTCGCGCGGGGGTGCGCGTCGAGCGCGGCGCGCACCGCGTCCGGCCGCACGGCCTCGCCCCACGGCACCTTCACCTCGTGCACGGCGACGCCGTACGCCTGGCAGATCTTCGTCCAGCGCTCGCCGAACTTGCCGCCGTTCACGACGATCGCCTCGTCGCCGGGCGAGAGGAGGTTCGTGACCGATCCCTCCATCGCGCCCGTGCCGGACGACGCGAGCACGAGCACGTCCTCCGCCGTGCCGAAGAGCTCGCGGAGCCCTTCCTGGACCTCGGCGAGGATCGCCGCGAACTGCGGCGTGCGGTGATGGATCAGGGGCAGCGCGATCGCCGCCTGCACCTCGGGCGGGACCTGCGTCGGACCGGGAGCGAGAAGATGGGATTTGATCACGGAAGCACCTGGACCTCGTCACTACAGCGGCCCAGGCGTTCGGCCCGCTGGTCTCAGCACTCCCCCGTGGTCGATTCCACGCGAACGCCAGTCGTGCGAGGACGGCGGATGACGCGGAAGTTAAGCCACACGCGCTCCGCGGTTGTCAAGGTTCCGTTTCGGCGCACGTGGAAACGGGGGGTTCGTTGACTCATCCGGCGTTATCCGTTAGCGCCGGAAGCATGAGGCGGCGGCGGCGTGTGGCTCTCTTCGTCGTGCTCCTCGCCGGCGCCGTGAGCACGGTACGCGCCCAGCCGCAGGCCGAGGGCCGCGGCACGTGGTGGGGTGCGCCGTATCTCGGGGACCAGTGGCGGCGGTCGATCCCCGAGAGCCCCGCCGTGCGCGTGCCGTCGCCGATCACGCGCGACGACCAGGTGCAGGACGTCTCGCTCAAGGAAGCGATCGGCATGGCGCTCGAGAACAACCCGGGCATCGCCGCACAGCGCCTCGAGCCGGGACGCGTCGGCACGAACGTCCTCGGCGCCGAGGCCGTGTTCGATCCGACGCTCGCCGCCGAGATCCAGACGGCCACCCAGACGACGCCGAACGCAAGCTCGCTCTCGTCGGTGGCGGTCACCAACGTCGACGACCGCTTCGCGAACGTCCACCTCCTGAAGACCCTCCGGACGGGAGCGCAGGTGACGCTCGACAGCCTGAACGAGCGGATCGACAACAACGCGAGCTTCCAGAGCCTCCGGCCCCAGTACGTGCCGAGCCTCAACTTCTCCCTCGTGCAGCCGCTCCTCCGGAACTTCGGCTGGGACTTCTCGTACCTCGTCGTCCGCATCGCCCAGGAGAACTCCGACGCGGCCGTCTTCACCTACCAGGCGCAGGTGGCCGACTTCGTCGAGCAGGTCGTCGAGGCGTACTGGGCCATCGTCGGCGCCCGCGAGAACGTCGCCGTGCAGCGCGAGTCGAAGGCGCTCGCGGACCGCACCGTGAGCGAGAACGAGGCGCGCGTGAAGGTCGGCCTCCTCCCGCCGGTCGCCGTCCTCGAGGCGCAGGCCGACGCGAAGGCGCGCGAGGAGCAGGTGATCATCGCCGAGAACAACCTCGCGATCGCGCGGCAGCAGCTCGCCCAGCTCGTGTTCTTCCGGCCGAAGGACACCTTCGTGCCCCGGACGCTCGAGCCGGTCGAGGAGCTGGCGATTCGAGACGTGGAGGTCGATCTCGACGCGGCCCTCGGCGTCGCGCTCGAGAACCGCCCCGAGATCCTGGCGTCGCAGCGGACCGTGCGCGCCACCCAGCTGAACGAGCGCATCGCGCAGAACGGTCTCCTCCCGCGCGTCGACCTCGTCGGCAGCTACGGCGTCAACGCGCTCAGTGGCCGCACCGGGCCGCCGCGCCCGTTCGTGAGCCAGGTGAACACGGGCGGCTGCGTGCCCGCTCTCCGGGACGCGAGCGGAAAGCCGATCATCTTCCAGTGCCCGGGGCGCTCGATCATCTACGCCGGCCCCGCGAGCGACGCCTACGACCGGCTCACGTCGAACGACTTCCGCAGCTACTCGGTCGGCGTCCAGGTCCAGGTCCCGCTTTCGAACGCCGCCGCAAGGAGCGCGTTCGCGGAGCGGACGATCGAGCGCGATCAGGCCGAGCTGAACCACCGCCAGCTCCTCTCCAACGTGACGCTCGAGGTGCGCCAGACGACCGCCGACCTGATCGCCGCGCGCCAGCGGATCGACACGACGCGCGTCGCGCGCGAGCTCGCGGAGGAGAACCTCCGCAACCAGCAGAAGCGCCACGAGGTCGGCATGGCGACCACGAAGGACCTGCTCGACTTCCAGACGCGGCTCACGACCGCGCGGGCGGCCGAGGTCCAGGCGCGCATCGACTACGTGACCGCGCTCTCGCGATGGCGCCGCGCGCAGGGCCGCCTCTTGTCGCAGTACCAGATCGTCATCGATCAGCCGGGGCGTCACTCGACACCGTGGTTCGCCCGGTTCTGACGCGGCAGAGGACGAGCTGCACGCGCTCCCCCGGACCGAGTCGCAGCCGCTCGACGCCGAAGCCGAGCGCCGCGAGCTCCCGCGCCGTGGGGTAGCGCGCGCGCGCAGGCGGGACGCCGCGGAGGAGGAGCGCCATGGCGGCGACCACCCGGCGCCAGGCTCGCCGCGGCTGGTTGTGGTCGACCACGAGGAGCGGGGCGCCGGGCGGGAGCCGATCGCCGACGGCGGCGAGCACTGCGCGACGGGCGGCCGGGTCCGCGGGCACGTCGAGCAGCACGACGACGGCGGCCGCGGGCGCCGCCGTGTCGGCGGCGGCCGCGCCGCCCGCGACGAGCGCCGCGGCGAGGCGCGGCGCCCGCGGCGCGACGACGGTGACCGGCCCGTCGACCGGCCCGAGGAGGTCGAGGCACTGCGCCGCGAGGCGCGCGGCGCTCACCGCCGGCCGATCAGGCCCATGAACTCGCCGCGCGTCTCCTGATTGTCCCGGAAGACGCCGAGCATCGCGCTCGTCACCACGGTCGAGTTCTGCTTCTCGACGCCACGCATCCGCATGCAGAGGTGCTCCGCCTCGAGCACGACGCCCACCCCGAGCGGGGCGAGCTGCTCCGCGATCGTGTCGGCGATCTGGGTCGTCATCCGCTCCTGCACCTGGAGCCGGCGCGCGAACACCTCGACGAGCCGGGCGATCTTGCTGATTCCGACGATCTTCCGGTGCGGGAGGTACGCCACGTGCGCCTTCCCGACGAAGGGGAGGATGTGGTGCTCGCACATCGAGTAGAAGTCGATGTCCTTCACCACGATCATCTCGGAGTAGTTCTCGGTGAAGAGCGCGCCGTTGATCACCGCGCGCGGGTCCTCCGCATACCCCTTCGTGAGGAACCGCAGCGCGCGGGCGACGCGCGCGGGCGTGCGCTCGAGTCCCTCGCGCGCCGGCTCGGGGTCGAGCGCGGCGAGGAGCGTGCGCACGGCGGCCTCCAGCTCCTGCTGCTTCATCCTTCTCGCGTCCTAGCCCGCGTTGGACGATGCCGCAAGCTCGGACGCGACGAGCCCGTCGCGCCGGAGGTTCTCGAAGATCGCGCGCGCGGCCGGCGACTGGTTGAGCGTGTAGAAGTGGATCCCCGGAGCGCCGCCGCGGAGCAGCTCGGTCGCCTGGGTCGTCGTCCACTCGACCGCGACGGCGAGCGAGGACGCCGGGTCGTCGCGGAATTGCTCGAGCCGCGCGCGCAGCGCGTCCGGGAACTCGGCGCCGCAGAGCTCCGCCATGCGCCGGATCTGCGCGAGGTTCGTGATCGGCATGAGACCCGCGACGACGGGGACCCCGACCCCGGCGCGGCGGATCCGCTCGACGAACGCGAAGTAGTACGCGTTCACGTAGAACATGTTGGTGATGACGAGGTCGAGGCCGGCGTCGACCTTCGCCCGCAGGTGCTCGACCTCGAGCGGCAGGTCGCGCGTCTCGGGATGCCCCTCGGGATGACACGCCCCGGCGAGGCAGAGGGAGGGCGCCCGCTCGCGGACGAAGTGGACGAGATCGGCCGCGAACCGGAAGCCGTCGGCCGGGCGGCGGAAGCCCGGGTCCTTCGGGACGTCGCCGCGCAGGACGACGAGGTTCTCGATCCCGCGCGCGGCGACGAGCTCGAGGGCCGTCCGGATGTCGTCGCGCGTCGCCTCGACGGCGGTCACGTGCGCCGCGCCCGTGATGCCGAGCGCGCCCAGCCGGGCGACCAGGTCGATCGTGGCTTCGCGCGGCTTGCCGCCGGTGCGCGTGACGGAGACGAACGAGGGCCGCAGCGCCCGCAGCTCGTCCACGGTCCGCAGCAGCGCCGCCTCGCCCTCGGGCGTCTTCGGCGGAAAGAACTCGAAGGAGACGGTCGGGCGCCCGGCGGCGAGGAGGTCGGCGATCCGCACGCCCGACGGACTACTACTTCGAGCCCTTCTTCTCCAGCGCCTTCACCTTCTGGTACTTCCGGTAGTCGTAGCCGGTCGCCATGGCCATGAGGAGCCCCTCCATTCCGCCGTCGCGCTCGCGGCGCAGAATGCGGAGGCGCTCGTAGAACTCCCGGAAGTCCTTGTTCGCCCGGGCCTGCTCGTCGACCGGGCTCAGGAAGAAGTCGCGCAGCCGCGTGATCGTGAAGCGCAGGGCGGAGAAGCGGAGCTCGTTCGGGAACGCGTCCCACTCCGCGAGCGACAGCGCCCGCAGCGACTCGTACCCGGCGATGAGCCCCTCGAAGCGCTTCAGCTGGTAGTTCTGCCCGTCGAAGCAGAGGGCGTTCACCGCGGTGGCGAGGTCGAAGATGAACTTCCCCCGGCACGCGGCGTCGAACGCGAGCACCGCGACGACCTTGTCGCCCTTCACGACGATGTTCTCGTGGAACAGGTCGCCGTGGATGATCCCCTTCGGGAGCTTCCCCTCGAGGTAGTTCTGGAGGTAGTCGACCTCGTCGTCGAGCGTGCGCGTGATGCGCTTGAAGTAGCTCGGGAGCTTGCCGCGGACCTCGGCGTAGAGGTCGGCGACGCGCTCGTAGCTGAAGCGGTTGTCGATGCCCTTCTTGTAGCTCTTGCCGTACGTGTGGAGGTCGGCGAGAACCCGCCCGATGTTCTCGAGCTGGTTCATCGTGATCCGGTCGGGGCGGACGGCGTGACCGTCGTAGTGCCGGTAGACGGAGAGGCACTTGCCGTCCGCTTCGCGGTAGACGCGGCCCTTCCGGTCGGTGAGCGGCTGTGGGCACGGGAAGCCGTGCTTGCGGAGAAAGAGCAGAAGGTCGAGCTCGCGCTTCACCTCGAGCTCGCTCTTCACCTCGTCCACGCGGAGGAGATGCTTGCCGCGCGCCGTCTCGAGCAGGTAGGTGGTGGCGACGGAGCCGTTCGGGATGGGAGTAGCGGCGAGGAGCTTGACGAGACCGTAGTCCTCGACGATCTCAGCGAGTTCGCGTTTATCGAGCACGGTGTAAACGACCATCTCCGCCCGTCTCCCTAACTCGCCGGATTTCCATCCGAAAAAGTGGGCGGAAGTTATCTTTGCCGCCTCCCGTTGTCAAGGTGAAATTCGCGCACGGGGAGAAAAACCTCTTGGAATTCAGTAAGTTGAACGACCTCGAAATCGCACGTCCGACGGGCGGCTGGGGCGAACGATTGACCGTTTCGCGATTCGCGCGCCGCGCGTGAGCGGAGGGACGATGGCGTCACCGCGTGAGCCGTCCGCGAACCACATCGCGCCGCCGGACGGGCGTGTCGAGGCGCCGAAGCGCTTCCACGACGAGGCGTGGCACACGCCCGGGGGCCGCGTCGTCCGGGAGCTCGTCTTCGGAGTGAACGACGGCGTCATCTCCACGGTCGGCTTCCTCGCCGGCGTGACGGCGACGCTCGCCGACGCGCGTGCGATCGGCGTCGCGGGGCTCGCCTCGGCCATCGCGGGCTCCTCCGCGATGGGCATCGGCGCCTACGTCTCCGCGAAGTCGCAGCGCGCGTTCTTCCAGGCGGAGATCGCGCGCGAGGCGTGGGAGATCGAACACATGCCCGACCACGAGCGCCAGGAGATCCGCGACATCTATCGTGCGCTCGGCTTCAGCCCCGAGGAGTGCGAAATGATCGTGCGCCGGGTCACGTCGAGCCCCGAGCTCTGGCTCCGCTTCATGTCGCGCGAGGAGCTCGGGCTCAGCGAGGAGACGTTCGACCCGCCGGCGCGCGTCGGCGCGCTCACGGGCCTCGCGTACGCGTTCGGCGCCGGGTTGTTGCTCCTCCCGTACGCGTTCGGTCCCGCGCCGCGACGGGGCCTCGCGGTGGCGGTCGTGGTCGCCGTCGTGACGCTCCTCATCACGGGCGCGGCGAAGACCTGGCTCACGAAGGAGTCCCCCTGGCGAGCGAGCCTCGAGCTCGCGGCGCTCGGCATGCTCGCGTGCGCGATCGGGCTCGCGCTCGGCCGGCTCGTGGGTGTCGCCGTCTAGTAGGAGCGCGACGCGAGGCGGCCGTCTCGGGTCGCGACGAGCGTGCGGCGGCACGGGGAGATCACGGGTCGGCCTACACGGACGTCGTCACGCCGATCTGTGGGCACCAGCGGAGCAGGGGGCAGACCGAGCACTTGGGCCTGCGTGCGACGCAGAGCTGCCGGCCGTGGTGGATCAGCCGGTGCGCGAGCTTCGTCCACTCCGGCGGCGGCAGAAGCGCCTGGAGGTCGCGCTCGATCTTGTCCGGGTCGTCGCGGACCGTGAGGCCGAGGCGGTTCGCGAGCCGCCGCACGTGCGTGTCGACGAAGATCGCGGGCTGGCCGAAGGCGGTGCCGAGGATCACGTTCGCGGTCTTGCGGCCGATGCCCGGGAGATCGGTGAGCGCCTCCATGGTGTCCGGCACGCGCCCGCCGTACCGCTCGGAGACCGCGCGCGCGACCGCCTGGATCGCCTTCGTCTTCTGGCGGAAGAAGCCGGTGCGCTTGATCAGCGTCTCGACCCGTTCCGGCGGCGCCGCCGCGAGGGCCTGCGGCGTCGGCAGCTCCGCGAAGAGCTCGGGCGTCACCCGGTTCACCATCGCGTCGGTGCACTGCGCGGAGAGGATGGTCGCGACGACGAGCTCCCAGGGGTTCCGGTGATGGAGGGCGCAGTCGGCATCCGGGTACGCGGCGGCGAGTGCACGGGCGATCGCGGCTGCCCGCGCGCGGCGCGCGGCGGCGGACTCGCGCGCGACGTTCAGCCGGCCGCGGCTCCTCGACGCGCGCGCCGGCGCGCCCCGCCGCCTCAACGCCACCGGCGCTCCGCCCGCACCTGATCGACGTAGGCGCGCGCCGCCGCGCGCGCCGTGTCGGCGTCCCAGCCGAGCGGGCCCGCCATGAGGGCCGCCGCGGTGGCCGCCGCGGCTGCCCCCCCGTCCGCGTCCTCGAGACGCACGAGCGTGCGGCGCCGGAGCACGTCCTCCACCGTGAGGGCCCACTCCCGCTCGACCGCCTCGACGACCTCGGCGCGCAGGTCGGGAAGCCCGGGGAGGAGCGGCTCGCCGAGCCGCGGATCGCGCGCGACCAGCCCGAGCACCTCGTCCAGGCGCGCCCCGTAGCGGTCGGCGAGGCGGCCGACCACCGCCGGCGCCACGCCGTGACCGTCGCGCGAGAGCGCGGCGGCCGCCAGGGCCGCGGGCCGATCGGCGCCGCCCGGCAGCGGGACCTCGCCCGTGCGCGACGGGGGGAAGCTCCGCGTGTCGCCCGCGGCGCGAAGCGCCGCGACGACGCGGTCGACGACCTTGGCCGCGACGAGCCGGTACGTCGTGAGCTTCCCGCCCGCGATCGAGACGAGCCCCGACGCCGACGTGAAGATCTCCTCCTCGCGCGAGACGTCGGACGGGTGGACGTTCCCGTCCTCGGGCGCGATGAGCGGGCGGAGGCCGGCATACGCGCCGACGACGTCCTCGGGGCCGAGGCGCGCGGCCGGGAAGTAGTGGTTCACGGTCTCGAGGAGGTAGTCGACGTCGTCGCGCTCGACGGTCGGCGGCCCGTCGGGGCCGCCCGTGTGATCGGTGTCCGTGGTCCCGACCAGCGCGAGCCGGCCCCACGGGATCACGAACATCACGCGACGATCGCGGACGGCGTGGAGGACGACCGCCGCACGGTTGCCGACGCGGGAGGCAGGGACGAGCACGTGGACGCCCTTCGTCAGCCGCACGCGCTTCGGTCCGGGCTCGTCGAGCGCCATCACCGCGTCGGCCCACGGCCCGGTCGCGTTGACGACCGTCCGCGCCCGGACCACGACCTCGCGCTCCGTCTCCCGGTCGTGCACGCGCGCGCCGACGATCCGGCCGCCGTCCTTGAGAAAGCCGACGACGCCCGCGTACGAGACGACGACGGCGCCGGCGCCGGCCGCCCCGAGGAGCGTCTCGAGGACGAGGCGCGCGTCGTCCGTGCGGCAGTCCCAGTAGACGCCGGCGCCGACGAGTCCGTCCCGGCGGAGCGCGGGCTCCGCGGCCTCGGTCCGTCGCCGGCGGAGCATCCGATGCCGCCGCACGTTCCCGCAGCCGGCGAGGAGGTCGTACACCCAGAGGCCGGCGGCGAACGTGAGGAAGCCGACGGGTCCGCCGCGGTACACGGGGTACACGAACTCCTGGGGCCGGACGAGATGCGGTGCGAGTCGGCGCAAACGCTCGCGCTCGCGCACCGATTCGCGCACGAGGCGCACGTCGCCGAGCTCGAGGTAGCGGAGCCCCCCGTGGACGAGCTTCGAGGAGCGGCTCGACGTCCCGGACGCAAAGTCGCCACGCTCGACGACGGCCGTCCTGAGCCCCCGCAGCGCGGCGTCGCGCGCGATCCCCGCGCCGTTGATGCCGCCGCCGACGACGAGGACGTCGAAGGTCTCGCGTCCGAGCGTGTCGAGGGCCGCGCGGCGGCGGGCGACGGGATCGTTCATCGCGCTCGAAACCGATCTTAGCGAAGGCGCGCGCGCGTGTCACGGTGCGTCAAAGGCCGCGCGGGGCCGCCGGGCGCGGTCAGAGGAGCGCGATCAGCCGGGCCGTGACCGCGCTCGTGCTCGCGTGGCCGCCGAGATCGCGCGTGAGCGTGCGCCCCTCGCGCAGCAGCCGCTCGACGGCGCGGTCGATGCGGTCGGCCGTGCGCGCCTGCCCGACGTGGCGGAGCAGCATCACCCCCGAGAAGAGCGCGGCGAGCGGATTCGCGACGTCCTTGCCCGCGATGTCCGGGGCGGTGCCGTGGACGGCCTCGAAGAGCGCATGGCGGTCGCCCAGGTTCGCGCCCGGCACGACCCCGAGCCCGCCGACGAGGCCCGCGCAGAGATCCGACACGATGTCGCCGTAGAGGTTCTCGAGCAGCAGCACGTCGAAGGCCTGCGGGCGCAGCACGAGCTGCATGCACGCGTTGTCGACGATCAGCTCCCGGTACGCGATCTCGGGATAGCGCTTCGCCGTCCGCCGCGCGCACGCGAGAAAGAGCCCGTCCGACAGCTTCATGATGTTCGCCTTGTGGATGGCGACGACCTGCTTCCGTCCCTCCCGGCGCGCGAGGTCGAAGGCGAACTTCGCGATCCGCCGCGACGCGCGCGCCGTGATCACCTTGACGCTCTCGACGACCCCGGGAGCGATCTGGTGCTCGATGCCGGAGTAGAGGTCCTCGGTGTTCTCGCGCACGACGACCAGGTCGACGCCCGTGAACGCCGTCTTCACGCCCGGGAGCGTCCGGATGGGGCGGACGTTCGCGTAGAGGTCGAAGGTCTTGCGGAGCGTCACGTTGATGCTCCGGTAGCCGACGGCCCCGACCTGCGTCTCGAGCGGGCCCTTCAAGCCGACGCGATGCCGGCGGAACGAGGCGAGGAGCGAATCCGGGATCGCGGTGCCGAGCTTGTCGAACGCCGCCTTGCCGCCGAGCTGCACGTCCCACTCGATGCGTGCGCCGGCCGCCTCCATCACCCGCACCGCGGCGCCGATCACCTCGGGACCGATGCCGTCCCCCGGGATGAGCGTCGCTCGAACGGTGTCGTCCCGCCGTGCGTTCCCGCGCGCGCCGGTCACGGAATGCCGAGGACCTTGTGGAGCTGCGGGAGCACGCGGACGTCGGGATGGTGGCGGCTCGCGACCGCGTGAAGGCGCTCGACCGTCGACGCGCAGATGGTCGAACGAGGCGTGTCGGGCTCGGTGAGCGGTGTGAGGAAGAGCGGGACCGCGCCCGCCGTCCGCGCCACGAGCCGTGCCGCGCGCGCGACCTCCTCCGGATCGGTCGCCTCGTCGATGGGAACCTTCACGTAGACGTCGCGGCCGCCGCCCGTCGCCGCCGCGAGGCACGCCTCGTGCTCGTCCCAGCGCGGGCGCTCGCCGGTGTTGCTCGGGCACTTCACGTCGAGGCTCACGATCGCGACCCGGGGCAGGACGCGGGCGAGGCGCGCGGGCAGGATGCCCGCCGTCTCGAGCAGCACGGGCAGGCCGGCGTGCCGGCCTCCGAGCCACTCGACGAGGAAGTCGACCTGCGCGAGCGGCTCGCCGCCGGTCACCGCCATGGCGTGCAGCGGCGGCGCGGAGGCGGCGAGCGCGTCCGTGACCGCGTCGAGCTCCGCCGGCGTGAACGGGTTCGGCCGGCGATGGAGACCGTCGGGGCCGAGGACGCGGCACTCGGCGACGGGCACGAGGCTCTCCGGCGTGTCGCAGTAGCGGCAGCGGAGCGGGCAGCCCGCGAAGCGGACGAAGAGCTGACGGCGCCCGGCGTGGAGGCCCTCGCCCTGAAACGACACGAAGATCTCGGAGACGTTCCCGCCGCGGCGCATTCTCCCCCGACCGTCTAGCACGCGGGTCGGAGCGCCACCACCAGATCACCGACGTTCGTCCCCGTCGGACCCGTTCGCAGCAGATCGCCCGCCGCCGCGAGCACCGAGTACGCGTCGGTCGTGGCGAGCGCGCGACCCGCGTCGCGGCCGGCGGCCGCGGCGCGCGCGAGCGTGCCCCCGTCGACGAGCGCGCCGGCCGCGTCGGTCGGCCCGTCGACGCCGTCGGTCCCGGCGGCGAGGAGCACGGCCGGCGTCCCCGCGACGACGGCCGCCGCGGCGAGCGCGAGCTGCTGGCAGCGCCCACCCCGCCCGCCGGCGACCGCGCGCACGGTCGTCTCGCCGCCGGCGACGACGGCGACCGCACGATCCCGGGACCGCACGAGGAGCCGCGCGGCGAGCGCCGGGCCCGCGGCCTCCGCCGGGCCGAGGAGGGGCTCCGGGACGACGTCCACGTCCCAGCCGCGTTCGCGCACGGCGGCGGCGGCCGCGGCGACCGCGTCCCGGTTGCCCCCCACGACGACGGTGTGGGCGCGCGCGAACGCGCCATCCCCAGGTTTCGGCGTCTCCGGGACGGCGCCCGCGGCGCCGCGGACGAGGTGCGCGCGCACGCGCGGAGGAACGCCGGCCGGGTCGACCGATGCGTCGAGGGCGGCGAGCGCGTCGGCGAACGTGCTCGGATCCGGCACCGTCGGCCCCGACCCGATCGCCGCGAGGTCGTCCCCGACCACGTCGGAGAGGACGAGCGTCCACACGCCCGCCGCCCGCGCGGCGGCGCGGGCGAGCAGGCCGCCCTTCACCGCGGAGCAGTGCTTGCGGACGACGTTCATGGCGCCGACGTCCATGCCGGTCGCGAGCAGTGCGGCGCCGAGCGCCTGCACGTCGGCGAGCGCGAGCCCGGCCGCGGGCACCTCGAGCAGCGACGACGCCCCGCCGCTCAGGCAGACGAGGACGAGCGCCGTCGCGTCGGCCGACGCCACCCGGGCGACGAGCCGCATCGACGCCCGGACGCCCGCCTCGTCGGGCACCGGATGGCGCGCGCCGAGGACCTCGACGCCGCCGCCGCACGGCCCGACCGCCGCGTGGGGCACGACGACGACGCCGCCCGCCGACCATGCCCCGACGGCGTCCGCCGCCGCCCGCGCCATGTCGAGGGCGGCCTTCCCCGCACCGACGATCAGGACGGGGCCGGCGTGGCGCCCGACGGCGGCGCCGCGTGCGTCCCGGAGCACGAGCGCACCGGCGTCGCGCGCGAGACGCTCGCGGACGAGCGGCCCCGGCGCGACGCGGGCGAGCGCGGCGCGGAAGGCCGCGCCGGCGTCCGTCCGGGCGTCCATCGCGCGCATGATACAACGCGCCCGGCCGCCCGCGCCTGGACCCACACCGGCCGCGCCGCTATAAGGCCGACCGGCCATGGAGGGTCCGGACCTGCAGGCGCGGCCCGTGCTGCCCGCGTTCGTCGAGACGTGGCGGCGGGTGATCACCGACCCGCACGGCTTCTTCGTCGACATGCCGGAGGCGGGAGGGCTGGGCGACCCGCTCGGGTTCCTCGCCCTCTGCGCGGCCGTGAACGCCGTCGGCCACCTGCTGCTCGGCGCGGGCGCGCCCGGCGCCGCGGCCGTGTTCGCGGGCGGCGTCGTGGCCGCGTTCGTCGGCGCCGCGCTCCTCGTGCTCGTCGCGCAGCACCTGTTCCACGGGCGCGCCGGCTTCGAGCCGACGTTTCGCGTCGTCGCCTACTCGGCCGCGCCGTCGGTCGTGGACTGGGTCCCCGTCGTCGGCTGGATCGCGCGGCTCTACCGGCTCTACCTCGTCGTGCGCGGGCTCGAGCGGGTTCAGGGCCTCGACACGAGGAGCGCCGTCCTGACGATCGTCGTCACCTGGGCCGTGGTCGTGATCTCGGCGCTCGGCTTCATGGGGCCGTGGCGCGCTTGGCCGTAGCCGCGCTCAGCTGCCTTCCTCGTCGACGTCGCTCGTGCCGAGGCGGCGATAGGAGCGGTCCTCCTCGAACCGCTTCATCGTCTTCGCCTCCTTCTCCCGCTCCGCCTGACAGTTGATGCAGACCCGGGTGAAGGGGAGCGCCTCGAGCCGCCCCTCGGCGATGTCGGATTCGCAGCTCTCACAGATGCCGTACGTGCCGTCGGCGATGCGCGCGAGCGCGTCGTCGATCGCCTGAAGCTTGCCGCGCTCGCGGTCGGTCAGGATGACGTTGATCTCGCGATCGCGCGCGTCGCTCGCGAGGTCGTAGGTGTCCATCCCTTCGTCCTTCGTCTGCTCGCGTCCCTCGTGCAGCTCGGACTGCACGCTGCGCAGGAGCTGCAGACGCATGTCCTGGAGGGTCTCGCGCGCCTTCTTCAGGAACGCCTTGCGCATCCGTCCTCCGGCTCGGAAGGGCGGGCTATATATGGTCCCGCCGGGGACGTGTCAACGGGCTCGGACGACGCGCGCGCGGAGATCGTAGGTGTCCGCGCCCGTCACCCGAGCGTGGACGAGGTCGCCGGGCTCGGGTACGCGGCCCCCGGGAAACGGCCCCGCGAGCCGCACGACCCCGTCGATCTCCGGCGCCTGCTCGGCCGTCCGCCCGATCGCGACGCGTCCGTCGACGCGCTCGACGAGCACCTCGACCGTGCGGCCGATTCGCGCCGCCGCAACGCGTGCCGCCACGCGGGCCTGGACGGCCATCACGCGCTCCCAGCGCGCGGCCTTCACGGCCTCGGGGACGTCGTCGGGGAGCCCGGCGGCCGCGGTGCCTTCCTCGGGCGAGTAGCGGAAGACGCCGACGTGCGCGAACTCGCTCTCCTCGAGGAAGTCGCAGAGCGCGCGCACGTGGTCGTCCGTCTCCCCGGGAAAGCCGACGATGAACGACGAGCGGAGCGCGATGCCGGGAACGGTCGCGCGCACGCGCGCGAGGAGCCGCCGGATCGCCGCGCCGCTGCGCTCGCGGCGCATCGCGCGCAGGATCGGGTCGGCGACGTGCTGGAGCGGCATGTCGAGATAGCGGCAGACGGCCGGCTCGGACGCCATGACCTCGAGGAGCTCGTCGGTGACCGACGCGGGATAGGCGTAGAGGAGGCGGAGCCAGCGGACCGCCGGGACGCGCACGGCGAGGGCGCGGAGCAGGACGGGGAGCGACGTGCCGTCGCGCCGGTCGCGACCGTACGCCGTCAGGTCCTGCGCGACGAGGTTCACCTCGACGGCGCCGCCCTCGGCGAGCGCGCGCACCTCGCGCTCGACGGAGTCGATGGTGCGCGAGCGCTGCGGGCCGCGCAGCTTCGGGATGATGCAGAAGCCGCA
>DASRHG010000139.1:0-2824 GCA_035650655.1 Binatia bacterium
GGACGCCAAGGTGCCGCCGAAGTACGCCTACCACGCCCCGGGGAGCGACGAGATCCTCGCCGGCCGGCGGCTGGTCGCGCGCTACAACTGCACCGGCTGCCACGTCGTCGAGGGGAGCGGCGGCGACATCCGCCGGCTCTATCAGGAGACGCCGGCCTTTGCGCCGCCGATCCTGAACGGCGAGGGCGAAAAGGTGCAGGCGGACTGGCTCTTCAACTTCGTGAAGAACCCGGGCCTCATCCAGATCCGCCCCTGGCTCAGGGTCCGCATGCCGACGTTCGGGCTCTCGGACGGGGAAGCGAACACGCTGGTCCGTTACTTCCAGTCGCTCGACCACGTCCAGGTGCCGTTCGTGCACCTCGAGAGGGCGGCGTTCGGCAAGGACAGCGTCGAGGCGGGGAAGCTCCTCACCTCGAAGGACTACTTCGACTGCTTCAACTGCCACCAGCGGGGCGCGCAGAAGCCGCAGGGTCCGCCCGACGGCTGGGCGCCGGACCTCGCCATGGCGCACGCGCGGCTCAACCCCGACTGGGTCGTCAAGTGGATCCGAGACCCGCAGAAGCTCATGCCGGGCACGAAGATGCCGTCGTTCTTCCCCGGCGGCCCGCCCGACGTGCTCGGCGGCGACGACGAGGCGCAGATCCGCGCGCTCCGCGACTACGTCGTGTCGCTCGGCCTTCCCGAGACCGCGCCCGCGACACCGCAGCAGGCGGCGAGCGTTGTGGAGGGCGGCCCGGGCTCGGGCCAGTGATTCCAGCACCTGGGACCAAGGAGGTCATGATGAGAAGGAGTTGGTTCGTAGCGGGAGCGGCCGTCGGTGCGCTCCTCTGTGCGGTCGGCCGCGGCGACGCCTACGAGGCGATCGCGGTCACGGACGGCGGCACGCTCTCCGGCACGGTGAAGGCCGAGGGCGTCGGGACGCCGGCGAAGCTCGAGGTCTCGAAGGACCCCGAGGTGTGCGGCAAGGAGAAGACCGCGCCCGACCTCGTCGTCGGCTCCGGCGGCGCGCTCGCAAACGTCGTCGTCGTCGTGAAGGCGACCAAGGGCAAGAAGCTGGAGGCGCCCGCGCAGAATCCCGTCTTCGATCAGAAGGCGTGCGAGTTCCATCCGCACGTCCTGGCCTTCCCGGCCGGCACCACCATCGACGTGCTGAACAGCGACGGGATCCTCCACAACCTCCACACCCAGAGCACCGTGAACCCGTCGACGAACCAGGCCCAGCCGAAGTTCAAGCCGAAGATCCAGGTGAAGATCGACAAGCCCGAGTGGCCGATCGCCGTCAAGTGCGACGTCCACGGCTGGATGAGCGCCTACTGGATCTCCGAGGAGCACCCGTACTACGCGGTGACCGACGCGAACGGCGCCTTCAAGATCGCCGACCTCCCGCCGGGCGACTACGACGTCGAGGTGTGGCACGAGAAGCTCGGCAAGAAGACCGAGAAGGTCTCGATCAAGCCGAAGGAGGAGACGAAGGTCTCCTGGACGCTCACGAAGTCCTGAGCGCGCTCCGCGTTCGACCGATGCACGGCCCGACCCGCCGCCTTGCGGCGGGTCGGGTTTTTTCTGTTCGCGGCGCTCGCGCGAGCCGCGGCGGCCGACCCGGGCGTCGTCGCGGGGAGCGTCCGGCTCGCAGGGGCGCGGCCGCCGCTCGGCCCGGCGGTTCCGGTCGGGATCGACGCGCCCGCGTGCGGCACGAGCGTCCCCGACGAGCCCCTCGTCCTCTCCCCGGACGGCGGCGTGCAGGGCGCCGTCGGCGTCGTTCGCGGTGCGCCGCGGTGACCGACGCGACGGGCCGCTTCACGATCGGGGGCGTCCCGCCCGGCGCCTACACGCGCATCGTGTGGCACGAGCGGCTCGGGCGCCGCGAGCGCCCGCTCGTCGTCGCGCCGGGCGAGCGGGTCACCGCCGACGTCGCGCTGCCCGGCGGACCTTAGCGGGGCGTGTCGAGGACGGCGGCGAGCGGCGGCAGCTCGAGCTTCCGCAGGCGCTGCACGAGCACGCCCAGGCGGAGCATGTCGCCGAGGCCGGCGCCCCTCGCGAGCGGCCCCAGGTTCCACACGACGACGTGCCGGAGCCCGGCGCCGACGAGCGCGCGGATCTCCTCGACGATCTCGTCGACGCTCCCCGCGACGAGTGCGTCGCCGAGGAGCGCCGGCGTCACCTGCCGGCGCGCGTCGGCGATCGCGTCCGCGGTCACCTCCTCCGGCACGAAGTCGGGGAAGCCTTCGAACTGCTCGCCGAGCGGATGGCGGAGGCCGTGACGCGTCCAGAGCGCGCCCGGGAGGAGCATCGCCATCGCGCCCGCGACGGGAGAGCGCGCCATGGTCTCGAGGACCTCCGCGCGCCGGCGGCCGATCGCCACCTGGACGACGAGCGCGGGCTCGAAGCGCTCGAGGCGCCGGCCCGCTTCCGCGGCCGCGGCGGCGATCCGGCGCAGCCGCTCCCGGTACTCCGTCGGCGTCATCTTGATCGTCGGGAGCCAGCCGTCGGCGAAGCGGCCCGTCAAGGCGAGCATCCGCGGCGCGTGTGCCGCGACCCAGAGCGCCGGCGGCCGGCCGCCGTAGAGGGGGGTCGCGAAGAGCGCGCGCCGGAGCCGCCAGAAGGTGCCGTCGAAGTCGATCGGCTCCCCGCCGCTCGTCCAGAGCGCCCGGACGATCGCGAGGGCCTCCTCGAGCCGCGCGACCCGCTTCGTGAACGGGATGCCCCACGGCTCCGTGTTCTCCCGCTCGCCGTTCCCGATGCCGAGGATCGCGCGCCCCCGCGTCAGGTGATCGAGCGTGACGAACGCCTGCGCGAGCGTCGCGGGGTGGCGGCGGAACGGCTC
>DASRHG010000140.1:0-7166 GCA_035650655.1 Binatia bacterium
CCCGACACCGTGCCGAACAACGGTCACTGCGACCTCGCGCCGGGACAGTACGGCGACGTCAAGGTGCAGCGGTCGGCGCAGATGAACCTGGTCGCGGGCGAGTACGACGTCTGCTCCTTCAAGGTCGCCCGCAACGCGACCGTCCTCGCGAGCGGCACGACGATCGCCATCGCGGCGCCCGGCTCGTTCCGGGTGGGTGGGCAGAGCAAGGTGGGCCTCAAGTGCGGGGACCTGACCGTGTTCCAGGACGGCACCTCCCGCGTGACCCTCGGCCGGGGCGTGAACATCGCCGCGAAGGTGTGTGCGCCGGGCGCGGCGGTGAAGCTCGGGCACGGCAACAACCTGATCGGGCAGTTCGTCGGCGACACGGTCACCGCGAACCGCGACAACCACGGCCAGTGCTGCGGGGGCAGGTGCACGTGCATCGACGCCTTCACGCCGACGACCGCGCACGTGGGTGACGTGATCAGCCTGACCGGCGCCTGCGACCTGAGCGTCGCCACCGGCGTCAAGATCTGCGGCATCGCGGCGGCGCCGCCGTTCGTCAGCAAGACGGCCGGCGAGATCAAGGTGACGGTGCCGGTCGGTGCGAGCGGCGCCTGCACGATCGAGGTCGACAGCCCGCAGGGCAGCTTCGTCCCGAACCAGAAGTTGACCGTCAACTGACGTCCGTCGCCCGACGGACGATCGCCCGATCCGGGGGGGGACGCGGCGCCGGCCGCGCCCCCGGTTCGTCTGGCGCCTTGCGCCCGCGCCGCGGGCGCGCGATAACGTCGCGGCGCACGGAGCCGACGCCGTGAACCTGAAGCGCGCGATCCTTCTCGAATACCGGCGCGTCCACGACGCGTCGCCCGACCGCCCGTATCTGCAGGCGCGGGATGGACTCCCGGGACGGCTCGGAGTCGATTGGGAGACGCTCGCGCCGCACGTGAAGGAACTCGAGCAGGGCCGCTTCCTCCATTGGAAGGCGCAGGACCTGTACAAGCTCTCGCCGCGCGGGCTCCGCGTGACGAGCGATCCGGCGGAGCTCGATCTCGAGTTCCCGGAGACGTAGGGGCCGGGGCCGCAACGCGGGTGGGGGCGGACGCATGAGAACGCGCGCACTCGGCGCCGGGATCGCCGGGGGCCTGCTGGCCGGCGCGGCGGTCGGGCTGGGGGAGGCGCTCGCCGCCTGGCTCCATGCCCACGGCGCGGGCGAGCTGCCGCCCATCGCGTGGGCGCTCGTCGCCTACGGCGCGATCGGCGCCCTCGGCGGGCTCGGCGCGGGGATCGTCGCGGCGGTCCTCGGGACCGACGGCTTCGGCCTCGCGCTCGCGGGCGTCGCGGGGACGCTCGGCGTCGTCGTCGCGCGCTTCCGCATCGTGCGCGACGTCTTTCTCGAGCAGGCGCCGCGGGGTGCGCTCGCGCTGGCCGTCCAGCTCGCGGCGCTCGCCGCGGTCGTCGCCGCGGCGGCGCTCGTCTGGCGCGGGCTCCGCGGTGCCGACGCCCGGCGGCGGCCGCTCACCCGCCCGCTCGTCGCGGCGCTCGTCGTCGTGGTGCTGGCGGCGCTCTCTGCCGGGGCCGTGCGGCTCCGGGCTCCGGCCGCTGCGCCGGCTGCCCGGGCGACGGCCGCCGCCCGCGCGGGGGCGCCGAACGTCGTCCTCGTCGTCGTCGACACGCTCCGGGCGGACCATCTCTCCTGCTACGGATACGAGAAGATCGCGACGCCGCACGTCGACGCCCTCGCCGCAGACGGCGTGCGCTACGCGAACGCCTTCGCACAGGCGTCGTGGACGCGGCCGTCCTTCGCGACGATCCTGAGCGGCCTCTACCCGTCATCGCACGGCGCCGTGCACAAGGGCGACGGCCTGCCCGACCGCGTCGACACGCTGGCGGAGATGCTCCAGCGCGCTGGCTATCACACGGTCGGCTTCGCGAACAACGCGAACATCTCCCCGGCGTTCAACTTCCAGCAGGGCTTCGACGTCTACCGCTACCTGGCGCCCGATTTCTTCTTCGGCGCCGACGAGCCCGCGTCGCAGCTCACGGCGTACAACGGGCTCCGGCTCGTGCGCGAGCGGTTCTTCGCGCGGTACGTCGACGTGCACCACTACTACCAGCCGGCCGAGACCGTCACCGCCGAGGTGCAGCGCTGGCTCGCGAGCCCGGACGCCGGGCGCCGCCCGTTCTTCCTCTTCGTCCACTACATGGATCCGCACGACCCGTACTTCGTCCACCCGTTCGACGGCGAAGGCTACGCGCGCGTCGCGAACCCGAATCCGCCGGCCGACCTGGCGGAGAGGCTCTCGCGTCTCTACGACGGCGAGATCGCCTACATGGACACGCACCTGGGCGCGCTGCTCGACGAGCTCAGGAGGCGCGGGCTCTACGACGAGACGCTCGTCGTGTTCACCGGGGACCACGGCGAGGAGCTCCACGAGCACGGCGGCTGGTGGCACGGGACGACGCTCTACGAGGAGCAGATCCACGTGCCGCTCATCGTGAAGCCGGCGGCGGGCGCGGGCGTGAAGGGCGGTCGGGTGGTCGAGGAACTGGCGACGAGCCTCGACGTGACGCCGACGATCCTCGCCGCCGCGGGCGCCGACCGGCCCCCGATCCTCCAGGGGCACCCGTTGCCGCTCGACGGCGAGGCGCCTCCGCTCCGGGACACGGTGTTCGCGGAGGAGGACCTCGAGGGCAACGTGCTCCAGGCGGTCCGCACGAAGCTCTGGAAGTTCATCACCGCGAACCCCGACAATCCGCGCGGCCTGCCGGCGGAGCAGCTCTTCGACCTCCCGAGCGACCCGGGCGAGCAGCGCGACGTGCTGGGGGCCCGCCCCGAGCAGGCGGAGATCATGCGGGCGGCGAGCGGCCGCGCCCAGCTCGAGGCGCGGGCACACGCGGGAGCGAGCCAGCAGGGGCAGATGGACGCCGCGACCGTAGAGCGGCTCAAGAGCCTCGGCTACCTTCACTAGCGGCGTGGCGCACGAGCTCCTCGTCATCGGGCTCGACGGCGCGACCCTCGACCTCGTCCGGCCGTGGGCGGCCGCCGGCCGCCTCCCCGCGCTCGCCGCGCTCATGCGGCGCGGGGCGTGGGGGGTGCTGCGCTCGACCGTCCCGGCGGCGACGTTTCCCGCGTGGACGTCGCTCGTGACCGGGCTCAACCCCGGGCGGCACGGCATTCTCGACTTCACCGAGCGCGTGCCGGGGACCTACCGCGTCCGGTTCGTGAACGGGAGCGCGCGCCGGGTCCCGGCGCTCTGGAACCGTCTCGGCGACGCCGGACGCCGCGTGGCCGTCGTGACCGTGCCTGCGACGTATCCGCCGGAGCCGGTGAACGGCGTCATGGTGAGCGGCTTCGACACGCCGCTCACGACCGCGATCGACGGCTCGTTCGTCTTCCCCCGCGCCCTCTGGCCGGAGATCGAGCGTCGCGTCGGCCGCCTCCCGTTCGCCGACTTCCCGGAGGTGACGATCGGGGAGGGCTGGCACGCCCGCGCACGCGAGCGGCTCCGCGACGGCATCGCGCGGCGGGCCGCGCTCGTGCGTGCGCTCGTCGCGCGGGAGCGGGTCGAGGCGTGCATGGTCGTCTTCGGGGAGTCGGACACCGCCGCGCACCACTTCTGGCGCTTCCACGACCCGCGCTCCCCGCGTCACGCCGCCGTTCCGGAGCTCGCCGGCACGCTCGCCGAGATCTACGAGGCGCTCGACGCGGCCGTCGGGACGCTCGTCGCCGCGATGCCGGGCGCCACGGTGGCCGTCGTCTCGGACCACGGGTCGGGCGGCGCGAGCGACCGCGTCGTGCACCCGAACCGGCGGCTCGCCGATGCCGGTCTCCTCACGTTCCGCGCGGGCGGAGGGGCGGGCCGCCTCGCCGGCTGGATGAAGGCGGCGGCGCTCCGCGCGGTCCCGACGCGGGCG
This sequence comes from Binatia bacterium, assembly GCA_035650655.1. Classification (GTDB taxonomy): domain Bacteria; phylum Desulfobacterota; class Binatia; order DP-6; family DP-6; genus DASRHG01. The sequence continues at coordinate 3,901 of DASRHG010000140.1, forward strand.
CAGGCGGCGCTGCTCCGGCACGTGCCGCGGACGGCCGGGCGGCTCGAAGGGCTCGACCGGTTCGGCGGCATCGACTGGGCGCGGACCGTCGCGTACTCGGAGGAGCTCGACTACCACCCGAGCGTGTGGCTGAACGTCCGCGGGCGGGAGCCGGAGGGGATCGTCGACCCGGCCGCGTACGCGGCGACGCGCGAGCGGGTGGCCGAGGCGCTTCGCGCCTGGCGCGACGAGGCGGGGCGACCCGTCGTCGCCCGCGTCCACCGCCGCGAGGACGTGTACGCGGGCCCGCATGCGGCGCGCGCCCCGGACCTGCTGCTCGAGCTCGCCCTCGTCGACGGCTACAGCCCGTCGTGCCTGCGAAGCGGGGGCCCCGGCCCGGCGATCCGCCGTCTCCCCCCCGCCGAGCACGGCGGGGGGAAGGGACGCGGCATGAACGGCGCGCATCGGCCCGACGGGCTCTTCATCCTCGCCGGTCCCGAGGTGCGCCCCGCCGGGCAGCTGCCCGCCGCGGCGATCGTCGACGTGCTGCCGACGCTGCTCGCGCTCGCCGGTCTCGACGTGCCGCACGGGCTCGACGGGCGGCCGATCGCCGGCGCGCTCCGCCGCCCGCCGCGCTTCGCGCCCGACCGCGCGGCACCGCTCGCGCGCCCCCGGGTGCATCTCGACGCCGGGGAGACGCGGGAGATGGCGGCCCGCCTCGCCGCGCTCGGCTACCTCGAGCCCGACGCCTGATGCGTATCGCCCTCGTCCTCGCCGGCCCGTTCCCAGCGCTCCGCGGCTCCCAGGTGCTCGTCGAGCAGCTGGCGACGGGGCTCGGCGCGCGCGGGCACGCCGTCCGGCTCGTCACCTACGGCGCGGGCGGCGACGACCTGCCCGGGCCGCAGCTCGCGCGCGTCGGGCGCGACCTCCGGCTCGTCGCACGGCTCTGGCGCGTCGTTCGGCGCGAGGCCATCGACGTGATCCACGCGCACAACTACGAGGCGGCGCTCGCGGGCCTCGTCGTGTCGCGAACGACCGGCCGGCCGCTCGTCTACCACGGGCACAACGCGATGGCCGACGAGCTGCCGACCTATTTCCGGGGCGCCGCCGCCCGCCGGCTCGCGCGGGTCGTCGGTCGCACGCTGGACGCGCACGTCCCGCGCCGCGCCGACTTCTGCATCGCGGTGAGCCCCGAGCTCCACGACATCCTCCGGCGCCGCGGCGTCGCGGCCGCCGGGGTCGCGTGCATCTCGCCCGCCGGCACGCCGCGCGAGCTCGGCCCGCGGCCCGCGCCGGCGCCCGGCGACGGGTTCGTCTGCTACGCGGGCAACCTCGACGGCTACCAGAACCTCGACTTCCTGCGCCGCAGCTTCGCGCACGTGCGCGCCGCTGTCCCGCGCGCACGCCTCGTCTTCGTGACGCACCCGGGGGCGCGCCCGCGCCCCGAGCCGGCCGAAGGGATGGAGGTCGTCGAGGCGCGGTCGTACGAGGAGGTGCGGGCGCGGCTCGCCGCGGCCGACGTCGCCGTCTGCCCGCGCGCCGAGCCGTCCGGCTTCCCGATGAAGCTCCTCAACTACATGGCGGCCGGGAAGGCGATCGTGGCCTGCGCGGGCTCCGCGAAGGGCCTGCGCGACGGCGAGACCGCGCGCGTCGTCCCGGACGGGGACGAACGGGCGTTTGCCGCGGCCGTGGTCGAGCTCCTGACCGACGCGACCGTTCGCGACCGGCTGGGGGCCGCGGCGCGGCGGGCCGTCGAGGACCCGCGGGCGTGGGAGCGGGTCCTGGACCGCATCGAGCAGATCTACCGTACGGTGCTGGCGGCGCGCGGCGCGGCCTCGGTCGGAGGCGGCGCGCCGGTGCTCGCCGGCACGGAGTGAGGGCAATGACGAGGCGTCCGCGTATCGCGATCACCATGGGAGATGCCGCCGGCATCGGGCCGGAGATCACGGTCAAGTCGCTCGCCGATCCGGCAGCCGCGCGCTGGTGCATCCCGGTCGTCCTCGGCGACGCGCGCGTCATGGAACGCGCGATGGACGCGACCGGCGTCCGGCTGCCGATCCGCCGGCTCCACAGCGTCGCCGAAGCCGCGGGCATGCCGGGCACGATCGAGATCGTCGACTACGAGAACGTCGACATGCGGCAGCATCGTTGGGGCGAGGTGAACCCGGGCTTCGGCGAGGCCGCCGTGCACTACACGAAGGAGGCCGGACGCCTCGCGCTCGCGCACGAGATCGACGGGCTCGTCTCCGCGCCGCTCAACAAGGAGGCGATGCACGCCGCGGGCTACCGGTACGAGGGGCAGACCGAGATCCTGGGCGAGCTCACGGGCACGAAGCCCGCGATGGTCCTGCTGCTCGGCCCCATGCGCCTCATGCTGTTCACGAACCACATGGCGCTGCGCGCGGTGTGCGACTACATCCGGAAGGACCGGATCCTGGACCGGCTGGTGCTCGCCGATGCCGCGCTGCGCGACATGGGGATCGCGAGCCCGCGGCTCGCCGTCGCGGGGCTCAACCCGCATGCGGGCGAGGGTGGCGTCTTCGGCCGCGAGGAGGTGGACGAGATCGTGCCAGCGATCGCGGCGGCGCGGGAGCGCGGCATCGACGCCGCGGGGCCGTTCCCGGGCGACACGGTATTCCTCAAGTCCCGCGACGGCGTCTGGGACCTGACGCTCGCGCTCTACCACGACCAGGGGCTCATGGCCGTGAAGCTGCTCGGCTTCGGCACCGTCGTGACGCTCCTCGTCGGGCTCCCGCTCGTCCGCACCTCGACGGGGCACGGGACGGCCTTCGACATCGCCGGGAGGAACGTCGCCGACCACAAGAACCTGCTCGAGGCGCTGCGCGTCGCCGCCGAGGTCGCGGCCGCGCGGATGGGGGCCGCGGAGCCCGGGCTCGCGGCGCGCCACGGGGGGGCGGTGTGATGGGCGGAGACCGCGTCGACGTCCCGCGCCGGACGCGCGTCATCGACGTGTCCGTCCCGAACCGGCCCGGCATGCACGTCTATCCGGGCGACCCGGTGCCCGCGATCGCCGCCGAGCGCCGGATCGACCGCGGGGACGTGTGCAACCTCTCGCTGCTCACCATGGGGAGCCACACGGGGACGCACGTCGATGCCCCGTATCATTTCCTGGCCGACGGGCCCCGCCTCGGGGACGTGCCGTTCGACCGCATGATCGGCGAGACCGTCGTCGCCGACCTCCGGGGCCGGGCGGCGGTCGATGCCGCCGCGCTCGGGGGCGTGCCGCTCCGGGCGGGCGACATCCTCCTCTGCCGGACGGACAACTC
>DASRHG010000141.1:0-19371 GCA_035650655.1 Binatia bacterium
AGCGCCACATCCGGCTCGACATCGAGGACGACGGCATCGAGCTGCCGCACGCCGTCGAGCAGCAGGGGCTCGGGCTCGTCGGCATCAACGAGCGCGCGCGGCAGCTCGGCGGGACGGTCGCGATCGGGTCCGGCCGGGGCGCGTCGCTCTCGATCCGCCTGCCGCTCCCCGCGACGTGAGCTAGCGGCGCTCGCCGATCGGCACGTAGTCCCGCCGTCCGGAGCCGAGGTAGAGCTGCTTCGGGCGCGCGATCTTCTGCTCCTCGTCCTGCACCATCTCGAGCCACTGCGCCATCCAGCCGACCGTCCGCGGGATCGCGAAGAGCACGGGAAACATGTCCACCGGGAAGCCCATCGCCTGGTAGATCATGCCCGAGTAGAAGTCGACGTTCGGGTAGAGCTTCCGCTTGACGAAGTAATCGTCCTCGCGCGCGATCCGCTCGAGCTCGAGCGCGATGTCGATGAGGGGGTTGCGCCCGGTCACCTCGAAGACCTCGTCGGCGAGCTTCTTGATCACCTTCCCGCGCGGGTCGAAGTTCTTGTACACCCGGTGGCCGAAGCCCATGAGCTTCACCTCGCCCTTCTTCACGCGGGCGATGTACGCCGGGATGTTCGCGGTCGAGCCGATCTCCTGGAGCATGCGGAGGACGGCCTCGTTCGCACCGCCGTGGAGCGGCCCGTAGAGCGCGGCGCAGGCGCCGGCGAGCGCCGAGAACGGATCCACCTGCGAGCTGCCGATCGACCGCATCGCGTTCGCCGAGCAGTTCTGCTCGTGGTCGGCGTGCAGGATGAAGAGGACGTCGAGCGCGTGCTCGATGACCGGGTTCGGCTTGTACTTGAGCTCGGTCATCTTGAACATCATGTTGAGGAAGTTGCCGGCGTAGGAGAGGTCGTTGTCCGGGTACGCGTACGGCATGCCGATCGCGTGCCGGTACGCGAAGGCCGCGATGGTCGGCATCTTCGCGATGAGGCGGTGCGTCTGGATGCGGCGCGACTCCGGGTTGTGGATGTCCTTCGCGTCCGGGTAGAAGGTCGAGAGCGCGCCGACGGTCGCGACGAGCATCCCCATCGGGTGCGCGTCGTAGCGGAAGCCGTCCATGAAGTTCTTGATGTTCTCGTGGACGATCGTGTGCATCGTGATGTTGTGCGTCCACAGCCCGAGGTGCTCCGCGTTCGGCAGCTCCCCCTTGATGATGAGGTAGGCGGTTTCGAGGAACGAGCTCCGTTCGGCGAGCTGCTCGATCGGGTAGCCGCGGTAGAGGAGGATGCCGCGCTCGCCGTCGATGTACGTGATGCGGCTCTTGCACGGCGCCGTGTTCATGAACGCCGGATCGTAGCTGACGAGCCCGGGGCCGTCCGGCTCGACCCGGATCTGCTGGAGATCGGTCGCGCGGATGGCGTTGTGCTCGATCGGCAGCTCGTACTTCCGCCCGGTGCGGTTGTCGATGACGGTCAAGGTGTCGGCGCCCATGCCGGCAGGATCCCTTTCCCGCTCCCCAGGTCAAGAGACCGCCGACGGGACGACGGCCGCGGGCGCCGCGCTTCGCCATCGGGATTGCAGTTCGCTCCGAGGCTGTTACGAGTGACCGCCCATGCGCTCGGTCGTGCGGCTCGTCGTGCTGGCGGTGGTGGCGGCGCGTCCCGCGGCCGTCGGCGCCGTGCCGCTCGACGCGCTCGACCCCGCACGCGCCTGGCGCCTCGGCGCGCTGCGCTTCGAGGGCGCGCAGGCGCTGAAGCGCGAATCCCTCCTCGACGTGATGCTGACGAAGCCGCGGCCGTGGTTCGCGCTCTGGCGACGCGCCCCGCCGTTCGACCCCGTCACGTTCCGCAACGACCTCGAACGCCTCCGCCAGCTCTACCGGAGCCGCGGCTACTACACGGCGCGCGTCGGCGAGGACGTCGAGCTGCCGGCGGCCGGGACCCTCCTCACGGCGGTCGTCTACGTCGCGGAGGGGGCTCCGGTGCACGTCGACCGCGTCGACGTCGATCTCCGCGGCGCGACGCTGCCCGAGCCAGAGCGGGCGGCGCTCATGACCCACCTCCCCCTCGCGCGCGGCGACGTCTTCACCCAGGACGCGTACGACCGCACGTTCACCGTGCTGCGCACGTACTACCGCGAGCACGGGTACGCGCGGGCCGAGGTGACGAAGGCCGCGCGGGTCGATGTCGCCGCCGGCACGGCCGCGGTCGCCTACGGCGTCGACAGCGGCCCGGCGTGCGTCTTCGGGGAGGCGACGATCGAGGGGACGCGCGGCGTCGATCCGGCGGTCGTCCGCCGCGAGCTTCCGTTCGGGCCCGGGGACCCGTTCCGGCAGAGCGCCCTCGAGCGGGCCCGCGCGAACCTCGCCGCGACGAACCTCTTCAGCACGATCCGGATCGACGAGGACCAGACGGCCGAGCCCCGCGTCGACGTCCGCATCCGGGTGACCGAGGCGCCGCCGCACGAGATCCGGCTCGGCGTCGGCTACGACACCGACGAGCAGGTCCGCGGGCTCGCGAGCTGGCGCGACTACGACTTCCTGGGCGGCGGGCGCCAGCTCGGCTTCTCGGGCCGCGTGTCCCGGATCCGCCGCTCCCTCGGCGCCGACTTCCTCCAGCCGCACTTCCCCGGCCGCCAGGACCGCTTGCGCCTCCTCGCCCTCGAGCAGCAGGAGGACGAGCCGTCGTTCACGGTCGACCGCTCGCGCGGGAGCCCGCGCCTCGAGTGGCAGCCGGCGGACCGGCTCCTCGTCTACGGCTTCTACCGCTTCGAGTACGACTCGCTCTCGGACGTCCCCGACGCCGTGCGCCGGGCGCTCCCGCACGGCGCGCCCTCGAACGGCCTCCTCTCGGGATTCGGGTTCGGCACCGACTACAACGCGACCGACGACCCGCTCGATCCGACGCGCGGGTGGGCCGCGACCGCGCTCGTCGAGCCGGTCGGCGGGTTCCTCGGCGGCGACTTCGGCTTCATCCGCCTCTCGGGCGAGGGCCGGATCTACCGGCCGCTCGTCGGCCGGTTCGGCGGCGCCGCGCGCCTCCGCCTCGGCGTCGCCGACCCCTACGGGGCGCGCGACGAGGTGCCCCTCTTCGAGCGCTTCTACGCCGGCGGCATCAACTCCGTGCGCGGCTACGAGCGCTGGCGCGTCGGTCCGCTCGTCGACGACGACCCGATCGGGGGGCGGAGCGTCGTCGAGTGGTCGCTCGAGCTGCGGCACCCGATCACGGAGCAGCTCGGCGGCGCGCTCTTCCTCGACGCGGGCCAGGTGTCGCGCTCGAGCTTCGATATCCCGTTCGGCTCGCTCCGTTACGGCACGGGCTTCGGCGTGCGCTACAAGTCGCCCGTGGGCCCGCTCCGCGTCGACCTCGGCTTCCCCGTCCAGCCGCCCGACGACGATCCGCGCTGGCAGGTGCACGTGAGCGTCGGGGCGGCGTTCTGAGATGCACCGGCTCCGCCGCGCCGTCGCGCTCGCCCTGGCCGCCCTCGGGACGCTCGCGCTCGCCGGCGCGGTCGCGCTCTGGATCGCGAGCCGCACGGGCGCCGTGCAGAGCTGGATGCGGGCACGGGTCGTGGGCGCCCTCGCCCGAGCGCTCGGCGCCGACGTCGACGTCGCGTCGGTCGGCGGCACGCTCGGCCGCTCGCTCGTGCTGCGCGAGCTGCGCGTCCGGTGGGACGGCCGGACCGTCGCGCGCGTCCGGCGCGTCGAGGCGATCTACTCGGCCGGCGCGCTCCTGCGCGGGCGCCTGAAGCTCCGGCGTCTCGTCCTCGATGCGCCCGAGGTCCGCGCCGTGCGTGCGGGCGGGCGCTGGCGCCTCCCGGCGCTCGGCCGGCGCGGGGGCGGCGGCATCGTCGTCGACGTCGCGCGGCTCGTCGCGCACGACGGCCGGATCGCCGTCGCGCTCCGCGACGCGACGCCCCCCCGCCAGCTCGCGCTCGCGAAGCTCGAGCTCGAGGCGCGGCTCCACGTCGATCCCCGGGCGACGACCGCCGACGTGACGGCCCTCCGCGCGACGCCCCGGGGCCTCGCCGTGTCGCCCCTCGACGCGGCGGCGCGGGTCACGTGGAGCGGGCGGCGCGTCGACGTCCCGAACGCGCGCCTCGCGACCGCACGGAGCCACCTCGCCGCGCGCGGGTGGATCGAGGCGAGCGCGGCGGTCGACCTCGCGGTCGCGCTCACCCCCCTCGACTGGCGGGAGGTCCGCGCGCTGGCGCCGGCGAGCCCGCTCGCGCGCGACGTGCACGCGACCGCGACCGCCCGGGGGCCCTGGCGCGCCATCGACACCGCCGCGCGCGTCGCGCTCGGCCCCGGCGGCACGCTCGACGCCCGGGCGACGCTCGACCTGACCGCGGCGCCCGCCGCGTGGGAGGCGCGCCTGCGCTTCGCCGGCCTCGACCCGGGCGCCGCCGTCGCCGGGCTCCCGCGCGCGCGGGCGACCGGCCACGCCCGGGCGCGCGGGCACGGCGCCGGACGGACCGCCCCGATCGCGTACGGCCTCGTGCTCGCGCGCTCCGAGCTGGGCGGCCGCGCGCTCGACCGGCTCGTCGTCCGCGGCGCGGGCGCCCGCGGGGTGCACCACGCGCGCGGCCGCCTCCGCCACGCGGCCGGCGACGCGCGCGTGCGGACGGCGCTCGCCCTCGCGCGCGTGCCGGTCTACCGGGCCGCGGCCCGCGTCGACGTGCGCGCGCTCGGCGCCCTCGTCCCCGCCCTCCCCGGCTCCGGCCGCCTCCGGGCGGCGGTCGCCGGGCGCGGCGTCGACGCCGCCGACCGCACGGCGCGCGTCCGCGCGACGCTCACCGACGCGTCCGTCCGCGGCCTCGCGCTCGCCACCGGCCGCCTGGAGGCCGACCTGGACGGCGCCCGCGGCCGCATCGCCGCCGCGCTCGCCGGCCCCGCGCTCGCGAGCGAGGCGCACGGCGCGGTCGACCTCGCAACCCGGGCGACGAGCGGCACGCTGACGCTCCGGGCGGATCTCGCCGCGCTCGGCGAGCGCTTCGGCGCGGCGCTTCGCGGCCGCGTCACCGCGGACGCCGAGGTCGCGGGGCGCCTCGAGGCGCTCGCCGTCACCGCGCGCGCCGTCATGGAGGGGCCGGCGTGGCGCCGCCTGTCCGCGGAGCGCGCGACGCTCACGCTCGACGGCCGCGACGTGGGCGCGCCGGCCGGGACGGTCGCGCTCCGCGTAGAGGCGCCGGGGGCCCGGCTCGGCGACTCCGCGCCGTACGCCGCGAGCGCCGCGCTCGACTGGCGCCGCGCCGCGGACGGCGACCGGACCGACCTCGTCGTGGCCGCGCGCCCGGGCGAGGGGGCGGGCCACCGCCTCGTCGCCCGCGTCGAGCGCACCGGCACGACGGCCCTCGCCGAGGTGCGCGAGCTCGCGCTCGCCCTCCCCGGCGGGCCGCCGTGGTCGCTCGGGCAGCCCGCACGGCTCCGCGTCGCGGCCGGCGCCCTCCACACCGACGGCGTCGTCCTCGGCGCAGCCGAGCAGCGGGTGACGCTCGCGGGACGCGTGGCGCTTCGCGCCGGCGCGTCGCCGAGCGCGGCCACGGTGGAGGCGGCGCGGGTGCGCCTCGCCCCCCTCTGCCTCGTCGCCGCGGCGCGGCCGTGCGCCGGCGTCGCCTCCGGGCGGCTCGCCCTCGCCGGCGACGCCGCCGCGCCGCGGCTCGATGCCGTGCTCACGGCCTCCGCGCTCCGCGTCGACCCCGTGGACTACGGCGCGGTCGAGCTGGCGGCCCGGTACGCCGACCGCGCGGCGACCGTCCACGCGACGCTCGCGCATCCCGCCGCCGGGACGCTCGCGGTCGACGGGACCGTCCCCATCGACCTGGCGTGGGCGGGTGGCCACCCCGACCTCGCCGGCGCGCCCCTCGACCTGCGCGTCCACGCGGCCCGTCTCGACCTCACCTTCCTCACCGCCGTCGCGCGCGGCGAGCTGCGCGAGTCGGCCGGCCGGCTCGGCCTCGACCTGCGCGTCACCGGACCGCGCCGCGCGCCCCACCTCGACGGCTCGCTCGCCCTCGACGACGGCCGCCTGACGCTCGCGGCCGCCGGCGTCCCGTGGGAGGACGTGCGCCTCCGGGTGGCGGCGGCCGAGGGCGTGCTCGAGGTGACGACCCTTCACGCCCGCGGCGGCGATGGGACGCTCGACGGCGCCGGCCGGCTCGGGCTCACGGGCGGCGCGGCGGGTGCGATCGGCCTCCGCATCGCGATGGACCGGTTCTTCGCGGTGCGCCGCCCCGGCTACGAGGCGACCGTGAGCGGCGCGCTCGCCCTCGAGGGGACGCTCTTCGCGCCCGCGATCACGGGCACCGTCGACGTCGACCACGCCGTCGTGCACCCCGCCGCGCTGCCCGCCTCGGGGCCGAGCCTGCAACCCGACCCGACGATCACGGTCGTCGGGGCACCGGAGCATCCCGCGGCGGAGGCCGAGTCGCCGGCAACGAGCCTCGGCCGCCCGATGCGGCTCGACGTGACCGTCCACGTGGCGCGGAACGCCTGGATCCGCCGGAACGACGCCGACATCGAGGTCCGCGGCGACGTCCACCTCGCGAAGGCGCCGGGCGAGTCGGTGCGCCTCGGCGGCACGATCGAGCTCGTGCGCGGCTGGTACGCGTTCCAAGGCCGGCGCTTCGAGCTCGAGGAGGGGACGATCCGCTTCACGGGCGCGTCCCCGCCGCGCCCGATCTTCGACGTGAGCGCCGTCTACCGGACGCTCGAGTACCGGATCACGGTGCGGATCACCGGCCCGGCGGACAAGCCCGAGCTGGTCCTCACCGCCGACCCGCCGCTCGAGCAGGCCGACATCCTCGCCGTCCTCCTCTTCGGCAAGCCGACGAGCCAGCTCGGCAGGCGGGAGGCCGTCGGCCTCCAGCAGCAGGCGCTGTCGCTCGCCGCGGGATACGCCGTGCCCGAGATGCGGACGTCGGTCATGAACACGCTCGGCCTCGACACCCTCGACGTCGCGCTCCCGCAGGGCGGCGAGGCACCGGGGACGACGGCGCGGGAGCGCGCGGGGCGCGTCTCGGTCGGGCGCTACGTGGCGCCCGACATCTTCGTGTCGCTCGGGCAGGAGTTCGGCGCGCGGACGGCGCAGGTGGCGAGCGTCGAGTACGGCGTCACGCCGCGCATCTCGCTGCGCGGCTCCACGACGACGCGCGGCGACAGCGCGCTCGACGTCTTCTGGCACCGGCGCTACTAGAAAGCCGACCCGAGCCTGCGTCCGGGGTCGGCCTCGTGGCGAGCCCGGGCCCCGCCAGGCTAGGCCTTCTCCGGCTCCGCCGGACGGGCCTCGGCGAGGAGCGCGCCCGCGGCCGCCTCGTCGACGACCCAGAGGACGCGGGGCGACGGCCGCACGAGCGCCGCGGGGACGCGCACCGGGTCCACGGGATCCCGGAGCGCGGCGGCGAGGGGCGCCGCCTTCTCCGCGCCGGTCACCGTCACGACGACGTGCCGCGCGGCCGCGAGCACGGGCGGCGTCACGGTGATCCGCGCCACCCGCGGGTCCTCCGACACCTCCTCGGGCGGCACGGGCGCGACCGGCGCCGTCGCCCGGAGCGCCGCGGCGCCCGGCATGAGCGAGGCGACGTGGCCGTTCCTGCCCATGCCGAGGAGGACGACGTCGAAGACCGGGGTCGGTGCGCCGAGACACGCGCAGAGCGTCTCGGCGTACGCGGCGGCGACGCCCGCCGGGTCGCCGAGCGCCGCCGGCGGCGGGTGGATGCGCGCGGCCGCGACGCCGCGCGGGACGAGGAGCGAGTCGCGGGCGAGCTTCACGTTGCTCCGCGCGTCGTCGGGAGGCACGCAGCGCTCGTCGCCCCAGAACCACTCGACGCGCTCCCACGGGAGGTCGCCGCGCCCGGCGAGCGCGACCATCACGCCGCGGCCGCCGCGGCCGCCGGAGAGCGCGACGGCGGGCGCGCGCTCCCGCGCGGCGTCGCGCAGGAGGCGCGCGACGAGCGCGGCGGCCGCCTCGAACGCCTCAGCGTCGGTGGCATACACGTCGAGCTTCATGCGCGCGAGGGATAGCCGATCGGCGCGCGCCGGGCGATCCCGCGGCGGCGGGGAGGGTCATTGCGGCCCCGGGCAGGCGCTGCTAAGCAGCGGGCCGACATGGGAAAGAAGCTCTTCGTCGGCAATCTCGCGTACGCCGTCACCGAGGATGAGCTGCGCCAGCTCTTCGAGCAGATCGGCCCTTGCGAATCGGCGTCGGTGGTCATGGATCGCGACACGGGGCAGTCGCGTGGCTTCGCCTTCGTCATGATGGCGAACCCCGCCGATGCGGAGCGCGCCAAGAAGGAGCTCGACGGCACGGAGCTCCGCGGGCGCCGGCTCCGCGTCGACGAGGCGAACGATCAGTCGGCGGGCCGCGGCGGCTCGCGGGGAGCCGGCCAGCGCCGGTGACCGCGCCCGCACCGCGCACGACGCGGGTCGGCGCGGTCTCGATCGCCTACTACGTCCGCGGGGAGGGTCCGCCCGTGCTCTGCATCATGGGGCTCGGCGGCCGCGCGGCGGACTGGAACGAGGCCGGCTTCCTCGCCCCGCTCGCCGAGCGCTTCGAGGTCGTGACGTTCGACAACCGCGGCACGGGTGCGTCCGACAAGCCGACCGGGCCGTACCGCCTCGAAGTCATGGCCGACGAGGCGGTCGGCGTCCTCGACGCCCTCGGCCGCGAGCGAGCGCACGTCGTCGGGCTGTCGATGGGCGGGATGATCGCCCAGCTGGTCGCGATCCGACACCCGGCGCGCGTCGCGCGCCTCGTCCTCGTCGCGACGAACGCGGGCGGCGCGACCGTGGTCGCCGGCACGCGCGAGGCGATGGCCGTCCTCACCGCCGACCGGACGCGCCCGCGCGCCGAGGCGCTCCGCGCCGCCTTCGCCGCCATCGCCGCGCCCGGCTTCGCCGAGCGGGACCCCGCGGCGCTCGACGCCATGGTCGCGCTCGCGCTCGAGCAGCCCACGTCCGAGATCGCCTTCGCCCGCCAGATGGCCGCGATCTTCGCGAGCGACCGGTCCGCCGCGGTCGCCGACATCGCGGCGCCGACGCTCGTCGTGCACGGCTGCGACGACCCGTTGATCCCGGTCGCGAACGGCCGCGCGCTCGCGCGCGCGATCCCGGGCGCCCGCCTCGTCGAGCTGCCCGGCTGCGGCCACCTGCCGATGTGGGAGCGGCCTGCGCGGCTCGCCGAGGTGGTCGGGGAGTTCCTCGCGGCGCCCGGTTGACAAGTCCGCGACCCCCGGAGACCATCGGCCCATGGGAGACCGCTCGCTCGCGCCCGTCATGCTCCTCGCCATGCCCCAGCTCCGCGACCCGAACTTCGCGCGCTCGGTCGTGCTGCTCTGCGAGCACGGCGACCAGGGCGCGATCGGCTTCGTCGTGAATCGGCCGACGGACGTGCGCGCCGCGGCCGCCGTCGCGCTCGACCCGCCCGTCCGCGGCGACAGCGGGCTCATGCTCTGGACGGGCGGACCCGTCGAGCCGCAGCGCGGCTTCCTCCTCCTCGGCGACGACCCGGGCGTCGAGGACAGCGAGCGCATCTCCGACGGCCTCCACCTGACCGCGTCGGTCGACGTCCTGCGCCGCCTCCTCGAGTCGACGCCGGACGACCTCGCGCAGCGGCGCTGCCGTCTCCTCCTCGGCTACGCCGGCTGGGGCCCCGGCCAGCTCGACTCGGAGCTGGCCGCGTCCGCGTGGCTGGCCGTGCCGCCGGATCCGAGCCTCGTGTTCGAGACCGCGCCGGAGGTCATGTGGGAGGCCGCCATCCGGAGCCTCGGCGTCGACCCGATGGCGCTCCAGCTCGGGCCCGGCATCCAGTAGTGTCCGGACGGCCGGCGGCGCCGACGCTTCGCCCCGCCGTCGACGCGGACCTGCCCGCGATCGTCGCGATCTACAACCACGAGGTGCGAAGCGGCGTCGCGACGTTCGATACCGAGCCGTGGTCCGTCGAGGGCCAGCGCGCGTGGCTCGCGGCGCACGCGACGAGCGAGCGCCATCCCCTCCTCGTCGCCGAGTCGGAGGGGGACGTCGTCGGCTGGGCGGCGCTGTCGCCGTGGTCCGCCCGCTGCGCGTACGCCCGCGCCGCGGAGGACTCGGTGTACGTCCGTCCCGGGCATCGCGGGCGCGGCGTCGGCCGTGCGCTCCTCGAGGAGCTCCTCCGCCGCGCGCGCGCCGCGGGGCTCGGGGTCGTGATCGCGCGCATCGAGACCAGCGGCGCGGCGAGCCTCGCGCTCCACCGCGCGCTCGGCTTCCGTCCGATCGGCACGATGCGCCGGGTCGGCGAGAAGCTCGGCCGCATCCTCGACGTCGAGCTGCTCGACCTCCACCTCGACGGCGCGTAGCGGGTCCACCCGACGTCTCAGGAGGGTGCCCGGCCCGGACGCACGCCGAGCGGCGCGTTCGTCACGAGGACGCGGCCGTGCTCGGCGGCGATCACCGTCGCCGGCCGGTCGAGGCGCCGGCGCAGCCGGCGCCAGTCCTTCGGGGTGACGACGACGAAGAGCCGGCGGCGGCCGTTCCACGCGCGGACGAGCCTCGCCTCGTCCCACCGGAGCGCCCGGCCCTCGCGGAAGCCGACGCCGAAGTCGAGCGGCCCCGGCGGCCCGACGACGACCGTGCGGCGCCGGGCGTAGAACGGGAGCCCCTGGAGGAAGCGGCCGACGGTGACGAGCCGGTCGGCTTCGCGGCCGCGCGCGCGCGCGATCGTCCCGAGCGCGCGGTAGGAGGGAAAGGTCGCCCGCGCCTGCTCGACGACGGCGAGGCCGACGGCGAGCGTCGCGGCGACGAGCACGACCGCCACGCCCCGCCGCCGCACGGCGAGCGCCGCGAGCGCGCCCCCGACGACGACGGCCGCCGCGGGCCCGAGCACGGCCGCGACGGCCGCCGCCTGCGTCCACCAGCGCGCGTAGAGGACGCGCGTCGCGAGCGCGTGCGTCCCGGCGCCGAGGAGCGCCACGCCGGCGAGCGTCGCGCCGGCGAGCGCGGTCCAGAGGACGAGCGGCCACCGCGGTCGATCCGCGGCGAACCACGCTGCGCCCGCGCGCAGCGCGAGCGGGACGAAGGCCGGGCAGACGTAGGTCGCGATCTGGAGCCGGCTCGCCGAGAAGAACGCGAGGACGACGAGCGCCCAGAGGTCCACGTACCGGAGCGCGCGCGCGCCGCGATCCCGCCACTCGCGCCGCCCGCGGTGTACGAGCGCCGCGACGACGACGAGCGACCAGGGGACCGCCCCGCCGAGGAGCACCGGGACCAGGTAGCCCGGGAAGTGCGCGTGGCCGATCTTCCCGCCGACGGCGAAGCGCTCGAAGTGGTGGCGGACGAGGAAGAAGCGGACGAAGCCCGGCAGCCGCGCGGCGGCCGCGAAGAACCAGGGGACCGCGAGGAGCAGGCCGACGAGGAGGGGGAGCACCGCGCGCGTGACGAAGCGGCGGTCGCGCTCGACGAGCGCGGCCGCGAGGACGACGGCCGCCGGCAGCACGAGCCCGACGAGCCCCTTCGTCAGCACCGCCGCGCCGAGCGCCAGGCCCGCGCCGAGCTGCCAGCGAAGCCGCGCGTCCTCGGCCGCGCGGTAGAGGCAGACGAGCGCGAGCGTCAGGAAGAGCGTGAGCGGCACGTCGAGGATCGCGAGCCGCCCGAAGACGTAGAAGAGCGGCGTGGTCGCGAGCATCGCGGCGGCGGCGAGCCCGGCGGACGGGCCGAAGACGCGCGCGCCGAACCAGGCCGCCGCGCCGACCGTCGCCACCGCGGCGAGCGCGGGCGCGAGCCGCGCCCCCCGCTCGTCGACGCCGGCGACGCGGCACGCCGCCGCCATGAGCCAGTAGCCAAGCGGCGGCTTCTGCGCGTAGACGAGGCCGTTCAGGCGCGGGACGACGAAGTCGCCCGTCGCGAGCATCTCGCGCGCGATGCTCGCGTACCGCCCCTCGTCCGGCTCGAGGAGCGGCGACGTCCCGAGCCCGCGCAGGTAGAGGACGCCCGCGGCGACGAGGAGCGCCGCCGCGGCGAGGGGGCGGCGAGGACGCGCCACCCTCACGCCGCGCGCCGCGCCGCGCGGCGCCGGCGGCCGACGGCGAGCGAGCCGGCCGCGGCGAGCGACACGGCCCCGGACACGAGCGCCGCGGTGGGCGCGCCGAAGCGCTCGGCGAGCCCGCCGAGCAGGAGGCTCCCGGCGGGCGCCGTGCCGAGGAACATGACCGTGTGGAGACCCATGACGCGGCCGCGATAGTCGTCGGCGGCGAGGAGCTGGAGGAGCGTGTTCGTCGTCGTCGTGTAGCGGATCATGCCGAAGCCCGCGACGACCTGCGACGCGACCGCGAGCGCGAGGCTGCGCGTCACGGCGAGGCCGAGGACCCCGAGCGCGAAGAGGACGAGCCCGTCGAGGAGCTTCCCGCGGTGGGCGTCGCGGCTCGGCGTGCGCGACGCGAGGAGGAGGGACGACGCGACGGCGCCGACGCCGGCGGCCGTCAGGAGGAGGCCGTACGCGCGGGGGCCGGCGGCGAACACGGTCCGGGCGAACACGGGCATCAGCACCTGGTACGGCAGCCCGAACGCCCCGACGACGCCGAGGAGGAGGAGCAGGTCGCGGAGCGCCCGATCGCGCCAGACGTACTCGAGCCCCGAGCGGAGCTCGGCCCGGAGCGCGTGCGCGGGCGGCGCCGGCGCGTCGGCGGGGAGCCGCATGCGGAGGAGCGCCCAGAGCACGGCGACGTAGCTGGCGGCGTTCACGAAGAAGCACGCCGCCTCGCCCACCGCGCCGAGGACGACGCCCGCCATGACGGGGCCCACCATCCGCGCCGTGTTGAAGATCGACGAGTTGAGGGCGATCGCGCCGGGGAGGTCCGCGGGACCCGTCATCTCGACCAGGAAGGCCTGCCGCGCCGGGACGTCGATCGAGCTCACGAGCCCGACGCCGAAGGCGAACGCGACGATCGCGCCGACGGTCGCGACGCGGAGCGCGACCAGGATGCCGAGCCCGAGCGCCAGGAGGAGGAGCAGGCTCTGGGTCACGAGGAGGAGCGGCCGCCGGCGGGTCCGGTCGACGAAGACGCCGGCGACCGGGGAGAGGGCGAGGATCGGCAGATAGCCCGCGAAGGCGACGAAGCCGAGCGCGAGCGGCGAGTCCGAGAGCCGGTAGACGAGCCAGCTCTGGCCGACGCTCTGCATCCAGAAGCCGACGAGCGAGAGGCCCTGGCCGACGACGAAGAGCCGGAAGTTGCGGTGCCGGAGCGCCGGGAACCACGGCGTCCGGCCCTCCGCTTCGTCCGCGGCGCGCTCGGCCAGCATGCGAGCCCTTGTAGCACGGGATTCCTCCGCCCGCCGGTTCGTGGCAGAGTCCGCGCGTCCGATGCTCCTCTGCGGCGACATCGGCGGCACGAACACGACCCTCGCGCTCTTCCCCGCCGACGGCGCCGGCCCGCCGCGCCGTCTCGCGGCGTACGCGAGCGCCGACGCCCCCGGCCTCGAGCACTTCGTCGAGCGGTTCCTCGGCATCGAGGCCGAAGGCATCGAGGCGGCGTGCTTCGCGGTCGCCGGCCCCGTCGCCCGCGACCGTGTGGCGACGACCAACCTCCCGTGGCTCGTCGAGGCGGTCTCGCTCAGCACGGGCCTCGGCGGCGCGCCGGTGTTCCTCCTGAACGACCTCGAGGCGATCGCGTGGGGCGTGGCGGGGCTCGCCGCCGACGAGGTCGCCGTGCTGAACGCCGGCCGCGCGGCGGTCGCCGGCAACGCGGCCGTGATCGCGGCCGGAACCGGGCTCGGCGAAGCGGGGCTCGTCTGGGACGGCGCCCGCCACCTCCCCTTCGCGACCGAGGGCGGGCACGCGGACTTCGCGCCGCGCTCGGAGCGCGAGATGCGCCTCCTCCGCTACCTCCAGAACCGCTGGGACCACGTGAGCTGGGAGCGCGTCCTCTCCGGGCCCGGCCTCGTCCACCTGCTCGAGTTCCTGCGCGACGTCGAGGGACACCGCGACGCGGACCAGGTGCTCGCCGGCGTCGGCGAGCGCGACCGGCCGGCCGCGGTCAGCGCCGCCGCGCTCGAGCGCGGCATCCCGAGCGCGCGGGCGGCGCTCGAGCTGTTCGCGAGCCTCTACGGCGCGGAGGCCGGCAACCTGGCGCTCAAGATGAAGGCGACCGGCGGCGTCTACCTCGCGGGAGGGATCGCGCCGAAGATCCTCCCGGCGCTCACCGACGGGACGTTCCGCGCGGCCTTCGTCGCGAAGGGCCGCTTCGCGGGCTTCCTCGCCGACGTGCCGGTGCGCGTGATCCTCGCGCCGCACGTGGGGCTTCGCGGCGCGGCGGCGTACCTCCGCGCGCGGCGCGCGTCGCCGTCCGCGCGGCCGGCGTGACCCGCCGGCGGATGCGACGGCGGCCCCGACCTCGCGTGCGGCCCGCGGCGCCGCCCCTGTCTCACGCGCGCCAGGGCGCCGCGAGGGCGTCCCAGTGGTCGGCGCGGCGGCCGAACTCGTGCTCGAGGAGCCACGCGCGCTTGAGATAGAGATGCGCGTCGGCCTCCCACGTGTAGCCGATGCCGCCGTGGTTCTGGACGTTGTCGGCGGCGTTCGCGAGCGCGGCGTCGGTGGCGAGCGCCTTCGCGACGGCGGCGTGGCGCGCGGGGTCGCCCTCGCCGTCCCGGAGCGCGACGGCGGCGAACGTGACGACCGAGCGCGCGACCTCGGCGCGGACCGCCATGTCGGCGCAGCGGTGCTTCACGGCCTGGAACGCGCCGATCGGCCGCCCGAACTGCCGGCGCACCTTCGCGTACGCGACCGACATCTCGAGCGTCCGCTCCGCGACACCCGCGGCCTCCGCGGCGGCGAGCACGGTGCCGAGCCGGCGGAGCGCGGCCGGGTCGGCGTCGACCGGCTCGGCACCGACGTCGTCGAGCGCGAGCCGGCCGAGCGGGCGCGTGGGGTCGATGCTCGGTGCCGCCGCGACTCCGAGCCCGCGCGCGTCGCGCGGCACCCACGCGGCGCGGCGCGCCCCGAGGACGAGAAACGCCTCGGCGACGCCCGCGTCCGCGACGTCGACGGCGGTGCCCCGGAGCCGCGCGCCCGCGCCGAGCGCGCCCGCGGGATCGTCGACGACCGCGACGCGCACGGCGCCGGCGAGGACGGCGGCGCGGACGGCACGCGGCGCCGCGTGTGCCGCGAGGATCGTCCCGCGCCACGGGCCGGGCGCGAGCGCGCGACCGAGCTCGAGCGCGAGGAGCATCTCCTCGGGCGTCCCGTAGCCGGCGCCGCCCTCGGCCTCCGGGAGCCCGAGGCCGAACCACCCGAGCGCCGCGGCCTCGCGCCAGACGTCCGGGTCGAACCCGGGCGGCGCGGCGACGACGGCGCGGACGCGGGCGAGCGGGAGGCGGTCCGCGAGGACGCCGCGGATCGCGTCCCGGATCTGCGCCTGCTCGCCGCCGACGGTCAGGTCCATCGCGCGCTCAGCGGGGCAGCCCGAGGACGCGGTCGCCGATGATGTTCCGCTGGATGTCCTTCGTGCCGCCGCCGATCGTCTGCGAGAGCCCGGCGAGGTAGCGCTCCGTCCAGCGCCCCGGCGTCCCCTCCGCGCCGCCGAGCTGCCGGGTGCCGGCCGCGCCGAGCACGTCCATGGCGAGGACGTCGATCCGCTGCACGAGCTCCGAGAAGAAGAGCCGGATGATCGACGCCTCGGCGCCCGGCACGCCGGTCTGGGCGGCGAGGCTGACGCTCCGGTACGTCATCGCGCGCATCGCCTCGACCTCCGCGCTCGCGCGCGCGAGCCGGCGCGCGAGCTCGTCGTCGTCCACGGCGCGCGCGCGGCCCCGCGGCCCCGGGACGCGGCGCGCGAGCTCGACCAGCGCGCCCACGCGCCGCGCGAGTCGGACCTGCTCGGAGAGGAAGGCCGTCCCCCGCTCGAAGCTGAGCGTCGCCATCGCGACGCGCCAGCCGTCGTTCAGCGCGCCGACGACGTTCGCGAGCGGGATCCTCACCCCGTCGTAGAACACCTCGCAGAAGTCCTGCCCCCCGGCGAGCGTCGTGATCGGCCGGATCGTGATGCCGGGCGCGTCCATCGGGCAGATGACCCAGGTGATGCCGCGGTGCCGCGGCGCGGCGGGGTCGGTGCGCACGAGGAGCTCCTGGAACTCCGCGATCTGCGCGAAGCTCGTCCAGATCTTCTGGCCCGTGACCACGAGGTGGTCGCCCTCGACGACGGCCTTCGTCTGGAGGCTCGCGAGGTCCGACCCCGCGTTCGGCTCCGAGAAGCCCTGGCACCAGACGACCTCGCCGCGGAGGATGCGCGGCAGGTGATACGCCTTCTGCGCGGCGCTGCCGCACGCGATGAGCGTCGGCCCGGCGTGGTTCAGGCCGACGAACGTCGTCGTGATCTCGGGGGCGCCCGCCCGCGCGTACTCCTCGTACCAGATGAGCTGCTCCATGAGCGTCGCCCCGCGGCCGCCGTACTCCCGCGGCCACGAGACGCCGGCCCAGCCCGCGTCGAACAGCCGACGCTGCCACGCGAGGTCGAACGCGCGCCGGGCGCGGAGGTCCTCGCCGCGGGGACGCGCGGCGCCCGGCACGTTCGCCGCGAGCCAGGCGCGCGCTTCGGCGCGGAACGCCTCCTCGGCGGCGCTGAAGCGCAGCTCCATCGCGCGGCACTCAACACGAGCCGCGCGGGTCAGGCAAGAGCGACGCCCGGCTCAGCGCCAGGTCCAGAGCCGCACGTGCGTGTCCGGTCCGTTGACGAGCGAGTGCGTGCGCGCGGCGAGGAGCGGCCCGGCGGCCGTCGACGCGAGCGTCGTCCCGTCGGGCGACCAGGCGACGGCCGTGACGCCGTCCTCGTGGCCCGCGAGCACGTCGTACGCCGCTCCGTCCGCGGCGCGGAAGAGATAGATGCGATGGTCGTCCGCGCCGACGGCGAGCGTCTCGCCGTCGGGGCTCCAGTCGAGCCCGTAGAGCGGCGTCACCGCCCGCGGCCCCGTGCGGTAGACGACGGCGCCCGTCGTCGCGTCGTAGACGGAGAGGAGCCCGTCGCCCCCCGCCGCCGCGACCCGCGTCCCGTCGGGCGAGAAGCGCGCGCGCCAGATCTGCCCGTGCCCGCCCTCGCTCCAGAGCGGCGTGCGGCCGACGAGGGGCGCGTGCGACGCGAACCACCCCGGCTGGCTGGCGAACGGGACGGCGGCGTAGAGCGCGATCGTCGCGTCGTCCCAGAGATCCGTCGCGGGGTCGAAGGACCAGACCGCGACGCGACCGCTCCGGTCGCCGGTGACGAGCGCGCGGCCGTCGGGCGACCACGCGACGGAGACGAAGTTGGTCGCCGGCCGGTCGTACCAGAGCCGCACGACCTTCCACTGGTTCGGGCCGGGTGCCACCTGCCAGAGGCGGATGGTGCGGTCGCGGCTCGCGCCCGCGAGGAAGCGGCCGTCGGGCGAGAAGGCGAGCGACGTCACCCAGCCGTTCACCTCCGGCAGCTTCACGAGCGCGCCGTCGGCCGGCCGGAACTGCCCCGGGCTGCACCGCGTGCTCCCGGCCGCGGTCGCCCGCCAGATCTTCACCGCGTGGTCGCCCGCGCCGTCGGCGATCACCTCGCCGACGTACGGGTTCGCCGTCCACGCTTCGCCGACCGTCCAGTAGTAGTGACAGTCGAAGCTCTTCACGATCGCGTTCGCCGCGACGTCGTACACCTTCGTGTCGTAGCGCATGCCGGTCGCGCGGTCGCTGAAGTGCCCGCCGATCGCGATCGCGTGTCCGTCGGGCGCCCACGCGAGCGTCGTCCCGATCCCGGGCAGCGCGCCGGCCGCGGCGGGCGCCATGTGGACATTCGTGTCGACCGCCGGCGGGTTGGAGCCCGAGTCGGTGCCGCCCGCTCCCGGCGTGCGAGGCGTCCGCGGCGCGTGCGGCGTATGCGGCCGGTGCGGGGTGTTCGCCCAGAGCGGCCTCGTGAGGAGCGCCACCACCGCCATCGTCCCCAGCATCCGCCCGGCCGACGTCACGCTCCCGCGATGGAGCAACCTTCGTTCCATCACCCCCCATCCTCCTCGCGCCCGCGTCGTGCGCGCTCGCGGACAAATTTGCTCGCTTGCTCGCACGTGACGACGATTTCGTCGCACGCGCCCGCGCCGCGCGTCTTAGCGGAAGCGCGCGCGCCCGCGCACCTCGGCGCGAAAAAGAGTTGCGCGACGAACGGGCGAGGTTTGACTGACCGGAGGGACTGTAATACGTCCCGCGACGCGCGGACGCCTCGCGTCCGCTGCACGCCGCGCGCGGTCCCCGTCGTCTAGTCTGGCCTAGGACACCGGCCTTTCACGCCGGTAACACCGGTTCGAATCCGGTCGGGGACATTCCCCGGGGGCATCCGGCCTTCTTCGTCGCCTGCGTCCATGAGCGACGGAAGTCGCGGATCGGGCCCCCGTCGTCCCACATCTGTCGCCAACGGGACAGCGAGGCCGAGCCGGCGCTTCCGCCATCTTCCCGCGCGCGTCCTGCGCCGCGAGGAGGGCGGGGAGCTCGGCGGTCAACGGGAACGCAGGACCGGTCCCGCTCTTCGCGGTGGGGGGATCAAGCGCGCCCCGGCTCCTGAAGTCGACGGGTCTCCGGCCGAGGGCGAGGACTTCCCGATTCGCCGGCCGGTCAGGATGAACCGTCGCAGTCCCCCCGGATCGCCGCCTCGGGCCCCGCCGCTGCCCCCGTGCGAGCCCACCCTCGACCCCCGCGGCCGACCCTCGAGGCCGCACTCTCCACCCGGTCATCCCGAGCGCTGCAACACGCGGACGAAACGGGTGAATATTTTCATTGACAACCGTGCGGGGAGTCGACTAGGCGGCGTACTGACATGCCAGTCTTCTGCCGTGGCCCACGAGGAACGCCACGCAACAGGGAGGAAGACATCCATGACAAGAAGTCAGGAGGTGCGCAGGCATAGGACGGCAAAGAGGCCGTCGGAGGACTTCGGCACGAGAACGGGCAGACGGCGCGCCCGCGCCACGAGTCGCGTCGGGCGGCGCGGCGCCTTGGCGCTGGCATGCCTGCTTGGGCTCGCCGGCCTGCTCACGGCGGCCATCGCATTCGCCGCGTTCACTCATCCGTTCGTGAGCGAGTTCACGGGCAGCGACACCCCGGACGGCTCGCTCGGCAGCACGGCCGACAAGATCGCGGTTCGCCAGTCCAACGGCAACGTCTACGTGATCGACAAGACGCACACCGTCGTCGACATCTTCGACGCCTCGGGCGCCTACGTCTCGCAGGTCGATACGTCGAGCTTGGGCGGCGACCCCGACATCGCGGTCGACAACTCCGGGACGGGCACCGAGGGCCGCCTCTACGTGCTTCCGGAGTTCGGCCCGCTCTCCGCGTACGACGCGTCGGGCACGCTGCTCTACCAGCTGAACGGCTCGAACACCCCGAACGGCTCCTTCGGCGACGTGTGCGGCACCGCGGTCGACTC
>DASRHG010000142.1:0-26445 GCA_035650655.1 Binatia bacterium
CGTAGAAGGGGTTCGCCGCCATCGCCGCCTCGCGCGTGAGCGGGCGCCAGTGCTCGGCCGCGAACTGGTGGTCCGACGGGATGCCGAGGACGCGGGTGAGCGTCGCGATGCGGCGCACGTCCTCCGGCGACTCGGCGAGCATGATCGTCCGGCAGCAGGCGCCGCAGCCGCTGCACGCTCCGGGCGCGGAGCGACCCACGGCACCGCGCGCGCGCGCCGGGGATCCCCCGCGGCGCGGCCCCGGGACGTTCAGGGCGTCGTGCAGGTCCGCAGACACGCGTTGAACTCGGTCGCGCAGCGCTGGAGCCCGGGCGTCGCCTTCCGCGCGCAGCGCTGCTTGCACTTGACGGACTGGAGCTTCGCGCGGAGCTGGCACCCGTTCGCCGCGTTCCCGTGCTTCGCGCTGCACCCGGCGCGCTGCGCCTTCGCGCGCGCGTCGCACTTCGTGGAGCAGGCCTCCTTCTCGCCGTTCGGCCCGGCCTGGCAGCTCGTCTGCGCGTCGACGCAGCCCGTCGCGCACGGCGCCTGCTCCCCGAAGCACGGCGGCACGGCGGCGAGGAAGGCGTTCGTACACTGGTCGTTCGCCTGCTTCGCGAGCGCCTGGCAGCCCTGGAGGTCCGCCCTCGCCTGCGAGACGCAGGAGAGCGCCGGCGCCGTCGCCGCGGCGGCGGGCGCGACCAGCGCCAGCGCGAGTGCCATGCTCGAGACGAGACGCATGCGAATCCTCCCCGGTCGCGGAGTCGTGGAGTGACCAGCGCGGAGGAGCAAGGCCGGTGCCGCCGCCGGGCGTGGATTCACGGGAGAAACGGCACGCGGCGGCGCGCGGGCCTTGCAATCGCGCACGGATGTTGCCCCTCCGGGCGGGCGTCCGGGCCCGCCCGGCGCTACGGACGCGCGCACGGGGCGCAGGCAGGCAGCGCAGCCAGCGACCCGTTCCGCTCGGCGCCGAGCTCGGCGAAGAGCGCCCGCACCGGCTTCGCGGTCGCGGACGCGAACGCGAAGCCTTCCTCGACGGCGGCGAACGAGCCGCGAGCGCGTGCGCGGCGGAAGATCCGCCCGTCGAACGCGGGCGACGCGGCCACGACGCGGCGGCGCCCGCCCGCGCCCTTCCACCGGATCGCGACGCTCACCGTGGCCGGCACGGTGTCGCCGGACGCGCGCGCGTCGAGGACCGGGACGTCGTGCGCCTCGAGCGTGAGCGTCCGGCCGCTCGCGTCGGTCGTGACCGCACCGTCCGGGAGCCGCACCGTCCAGACGAGGCCCGCGGCCGTGATGCCGCCCGTGAAGTCGTGGCCGCGCGAGCCCGAACCGGGCTCGAAGAGGTCGATTCAGAGGAACGCGAACGTCCCGTGCCGGCGGATCCCGTCGGCGGCGACGTAGTCGCCCTGCATGACGCGGACGTCGTTCTCCATGAGCCAGCGGCGTCCGCTCGCGTCGCGCACGCGGCCGCGCAGGTAGGCGAGCGCGACGGTGCCTGCGAAGTCGCCGATCGAGCTCGGGTCGGCCGCAAGGCCCTGGAACCCGAGCCGGCGCGGCCCGGGCGCGAGCACCGTCGCGTGCGGGAGGACGGGCACGGGGTCCGGGTCGGCGCCACGCGCGACGCCCGCGCGGCCGAGGCCGAGCGCGGACGCGAGCAGGCACGCCGCCTCGAGCGCGCGCCACGCGGAGGGCCTGCGACGGTCCGGCGGCACGAGCCCGCCATAGAGCGCGCGGGCGGGGGCGGGTCAAGCGCAGCGCGCCGGAAACGCGTCGGCTTTTCCTCACGCGCTCGCGGTCCGGGCGCGCGATCCGTACGCTCTGCGCCCGACGCATGCGGCGCGGGATCGGATGGACGGTGGCGGCGGTCGTGAAGGCGACCGGCAGCGTCGGCGTCGGCCTCGACCGGCCGCTCGTCGGCGACTTCGGCGACCAGGCGACGCCCGTCCCCCCCCGTGCCGTCGGGAACGCACTACCCGCGCCAGGCGCCCGCCGTCGACGTGTGGGCGAACTGGGCCGCGCCGGTGCTCGCGGTCGAGGCGACGGTGGACGTCGACGGCGCGTGCACGCCGCTCGTCCTCCGCCGCGGCACGCCGACGAACGGCGCGTGGTCGGCGACCGTCACGGGCGCCGGGACGGGGTGCCACCGCCACCTCTTTCGCTTCACCGACGCGTCGGGGGCGGTCGTCACGTACCCGACGACCGGGTCGCTCGGGATCGGCGACGCGGCGTGCGCGGACTGGGACGCGTCTCGGCCGCCCGGCTGCGACTGACGGCGCGGCGGGCGGCCGCCCGTCCCGCGCTCCCCCCTCGCCGGCCGGCGCGATCCCCCGCTTTCCGCGCGCGTCTCCGGGGCGCCGCCGTTGACCCCGCGCGCCGTCCCGCGGGAGGGAAGCTAGCATGCTGGCGCGCCCGGGAGGCACCATGACGAACCCGCTCCGGATCGCCCTCGTCCTCGGGGCGCTCGGCGCCGCCTCCTCGGCCGCCGCCGTCTGCACGCCGTTCGGCAACCCGCCCCGGCCGCTCGTGCCGGACCTCACCACCACCACGTGCGCGGGTGGCACGACGCTCGGCCCGTGGCCGGACGGCGACGGCACGCCGCGCCGCGCCTGCCTCTGGGAGCCGCCCGGCGCGTCCTCCGCCGGCCCGCTGCCGCTCGTCGTCTACGTCCACCCGTCCCTGTTCACGGCCGACACGGTGCCGTTCGCGACCAACCTGCTGGCCTTCCTCGCGACCGCGAACGTGAGCGGGGACCGGTCACGGCCGGGCTTCATACTGCTCGCGCCCGAGGGCCGCGCGACGGCGCACTTCTACCCGGCGCCCGACGACCGGGGGACGGGATGGGACAACTGGTACCGGCAGCTCGATCCGGCCGGCGCCACGCGCGTCGTCGCCGGCGTCGCGTATCCCGAGAACGTCGACGCGGCGACGATCGACCACTTCGTCGCCGAGGAGACGGCCACCGGGAAGGTCGATCCGCGACGCATCTACGTCACCGGATGGTCGAACGGGTCCGCGATGGCCGTGCTCTGGGCGCTCAACCGGCCGGGGATCGCGGCGGCCGCCGTCTACTCGGCGCCGAATCCGTTCCGCGCTTTCGACGACCCGTGCCCGCAGACGCCGGTCGCGGGCGCACCGCGCGGGGACGCGGAGATCCAGGTGTTCAACCGGCGCGTCCCCGTCTACCACCTGCACAACGACTGCGACATCGCGGGCATCTGCCCGAACGGCGAGCTGCTCCGAAGCCAGCTGCGCCGACTCCGCACACCCTTCACGGACGTCATCGTCGACGCGACGCAGACCCGCGTCGCCACGTGTCTCGCGGCGTGCGGCACGAGCCCCGACGGCGACCTCGCCTTCGCCGACAACCCGCTCGGCTTCACGCTCGGGACCCGGAACCACACCCGCTGGCCGACGCTCTGGACGCGGGCGATGCTCGACTTCTTCCGGCGCCACCCGCTCCGGCGACGCCGCTAGGACCCCGCGGCGCGCGCGGCGAGGGCGGCCGCGAGGCCCGCACGGCACGTGGCCCCGAGCGGGGCGAGCGGCGCGCCCGCGAGAGCGGCGGCGGCGTCCCGCCACCGCGCGCGGGCGCGCGCCGCGGCCGCGCGCGCCGCGTCGCTGCCCGGCACGGCGCGCGCGCCCGCCGCGAGCGCGGCGCACGCGCGCGCGACGCCCGCCGTCACGGCCCGCGGCGCCCGCGCTCCCGCGCACGCGGCGCTCGCGACGCGCTCCCAGTCGCAGGCGGCGCCGGCGCGCGGCGCCGACGCGGGCGCCCGCCGCGCCCGGGGGAACACGCCCGCCGCCGTCCCGCGGCGGAGGAAGGCGAGTGCCGCCGCAGCCGCGTTGTCGGCGGAGAGGCGGTAGTAGGCGAAGAACTGCGCCGGGAAGCCGGGAAGCCCGAGCGGGTCGCCGCCGCCGTCCGACACGCCGCGGAAGCCGATGAACGGCACACCCGCGGCGGCCGCCGCGCGCGCGACCGCCGCCGTCTCCATGTCCTCGGCGCGCGCCGACGCGGCCGCCGCGGGCCGGCCGACGCCGCGGAAGAACTCGTCGCACCCGAACACCGGGCCGCCGCCCGGCCGGCACGGGAACGCCGCTCCGCCGAACGGATCCGCGCTCACCCCGACGCCGCCGACCACGATGCGCGGCCGGCGGCCGAGACAGACGCGCCGGCCGGGCGGCTCGGGCGGCACGTGGGTGCACCGATCGAGACGCACGGGCCGCCGCGCGACCTGCTCCGCGATCGCGACGAGCGCCGGGGCGACCGCCGTCGTGGTCGTGCCGTCGCTCCACGCGACGGGCACGGCGACGTCGCCGATCTCGAGGTCGCTTCCCGCGACGCCGGCGAGGACGACGCCCGCGAGCGGGAAGCGGTCGCGGACGCGTGCGACCGTCGCCGCGGCGTTGACGAGCCCGATGCCGCCCCGGACGAGGACCGCGGGCGCGTCCCCGAGCGTGCCGACCCACGCGGTGCGATCGCCGAGCGACACCGCCTCGCGGAGCCGTGCGGCGGCGAGGAGCGGCTCGATCTCGGCCGGGAGCGCGGAGACGACGAGCACGTACGGCGGCGCGACGCACGCGCCCGCGCGCCCCGCGCAGAGAAGGTCGCCGGGCGGCGCAGGCGGGAGGCGGAGGCGAAGCGGCCTCGCCGCGGCGGGCGCGGCGACGACGGCGACCGATGCCGCGACAAGGAGGGCTCGGATGCAACTCGCACGGCCGCAGCGCACGCGGCGCGAGTACCCCACCGCGCGTCCGCCGCGCAAGGCGCGCCCCCGCGCACCGTCCGGGCCGCTCAGGGCTTCCGCGCGACGACCAGGTCCCGCGGTCCCTCGAGGCGCCGGTGCTCCACCTCGCGGAAGCCGACCGATTCGAGCATCGCCCGGTGCTGGGAGAACGGCCGCTCGCGCGCCCCCGGGTCGCAGACGACGAGCATGAAGATCGAGTAGAGCTCGTTCTCGAGCGTGCCCGAGTAGTCCTCGTTCATCACGCACTCGTTGATGAGGAGCACGCCCTTCGACGGAAGCGCCTCGAAGCAGTGCCGGAGGATCGTGCGGCACTGATCGTCGTTCCAGTCATGCAGGATCCAGCTGAGGGTCGCGACGTCGGCGCCCTTGGGGTACGGCCCCTCGAAGAGGTCCGCGTGCTGCGTCGTGAAGCGGGCGGCGAGCCCGTTCGCCGCGATGTGCTCCTTCGCGACGTCGAGCACGTTCGGGAGGTCCATGACGATGCCGCGGAGATGCGGGTGGCGGAGCGCGATCTGCTGCGACAGCTCGCCCGAGCCCCCGGCGACGTCGAGGACGCAGCGGTGCGGCGAGAAGTCGTACTTCTCGGCGATCTCCTGCCCGATCGCCACGCTGTACGCGTGCATGTAGCGCGCGAACCGCCGGAGGGCCACCGGATCCCTGTAGAGGGTGTCCCAGATGTCCTGCCGCGTCGCGCCGAGGGCCTGCACCCACACGGGCGCGTACGTCTTCATCGCCTCCGGCAGGAGCTCCCACATGTGCAGGAACGGGTCGAGGTCCGCGAGGCCGTTCAGCGGCACGGGCGACGTCGAGGTGCAGAAGCCCCCGAGCTCGGCGTTCCAGAACGTGTCGCCGTCGCGCTCGAGCAGCTCCAAGTGGTGCAGCACGACGAGGAGCCGGCGGACGGCGTCGGGCTCGATGCCGAGCTCGCGCGCGAGCTGGCCGACGGTCTTCCGCTCGACGAGGCGGTCGAAGATCCCGAGCTTGTGGGCGGCGACGAAGCAGTGGGTCACGCCGAAGGCGAGGCCGATCCGGCGGAGCCGGTTGAGCGCTTCGATGGGCTTCATGCGGCCCCTTCATCCTCGAAGTCGTCGCGAGGGGCAAGCGCAAAGCGCCGTGCAACATACCGGAACGCCGCGGTTGCACGGCGCGGCGCTTTTGCATAACCCGCTCCCGGTGCGCGCCTCGGCGGCGGTGGCGATCGTCGTGGTCCTCGCGTGGCCGGCGCTCTTCTGGCGTCTCGGGCACGGCCCGATCGACCGCACGATGGACGGCCGCGAAGCGCTCGTCATCCGCGAGATGGTGCGGACGGGCGATCTCGTGCTCCCGCTCCGCAACGGCGAGGACGTCCCGCACAAGCCGCCCTTCATGCACTGGCTCGGCGCCGCGGTCGCGCACGTTCGGGGCGGCGTCGTCGACGAGGCGACGGTCCGGATGCCGTCGGCGCTCGCGACGCTCGCCGCGCTCCTCGTGACGTGCGGCGCCGTCGCGGCGACGGAGGGCGCCGGGCGCGGCCTCGGCGCGGCGCTCGTCCTGCTGACCACCTCGAGCGTCTCGCGGCACGCGCGCGAGTCGTGGGTGGATCCGACGCTCGCCGCCGCCGTCACGGCGGCGCTCGCGTGCGCGTGGTCGATGCTTCGCCGCGAGCGGGTCGGCGGCCCGCGCCTCTACCTCTTCCACGCGCTCGTCGGCGTCGCGTTCCTCGCCAAGGGGCCCGTCGGGCTCGCCGTCCCCGCGCTGGCACTCCTCGCCTTCCTCTGGAGCACGGGCCGCCTCGCGCTCGTCCGCGCCTTCGTCCGCCCGACCGCCGTCGCGCTCCTCGCCGCCGTCGTGCTTCCCTGGTACGTCGCCGCGTTCGTCCGCGGCGGCGCGCTCTTCTTCCGCACGCAGGTGCTCACCGAGAACCTCGTCCGGCTCGTGTACGGGCCGGAGGGCAGCCAGCCGCCGTGGCACTTCCTCGGCGCCATGCTCTCGGAGGCGGCGCCGTGGGTCTTCCTGCTGCCCTTCGCGCTCCACCGCGCCTGGCGCGCGCGCCGCGCGCCGACGCTCGAGACCTTCGCGCTCGCCTGGCTCGTGGCGCCCTTCCTCTTCTTCTCGGCCGCGGCGGGAAAGCGCGACGTGTACCTCCTGCCGCTCATGCCAGCCGTCGCGATTCTCGTGACGGAGTGGTTCTTCGCGCTCGCGCCCTGGCAGCCGTGGCGCCCGAACGTCACGTGGACGGCGGCGGGGCTCGCCGCCGGCGTCGCGGCCGTCCTCCTCGGCGCCGAGGTCGGGGCCGCGCTCGGATGGCTCGACCCGACGTTCGTGGCGCGCGTCTACCGGGGCTTCGACCGCGAGATCGTCGACCCGCTCCGGGGAGCGCTCGCCGAGGAGCCCGCGGCCGTCGCGGTCGCGCTCGCCTGCGTGCCGGTCGCGGCCGCGCTCGTCGCGCACGCCGCGGGCGCGGGACGGCCGATCGCCGTCCTGACCGCGCTCCTCCTCCTCCACCTCCCGTACGTCGACGTGCTGAAGCCGCTCCGCTGGGAGAACCACCGGAACGTGCACGCGCTCCATCGCTTCGCCGCCGCCGTCCGGGCGGCGGCCGGCACGCGCCCGATCCGGTACGCGGGCACCGGCGAGCTGTCGGACCTCTTCTTCTACCTCGACCGCCACGTCCCGCGCGCGCGGTGCGCGCGGGACTTCGCCGCGTGTCCCCCGGGGCTCTATCTCGCGAGCGACGAGGTGCTCGCCACGGTACCCGCGGAGCGGCGCGCGGCCGTACGGCGGCTCGCCGAGAGCCGCGCGCTCTCCGACGGGCGCCGCGCGAACGTCGTGCTGGTCGAGGTGGCCGACGGCCCGGCGCCGTCCTCCGGGCGCTGAACGCCAGGTCAAGCCGATGACACGCCGGGCCGAAACGTTGGCCCGCCGGCGGCGAGCGGTGCGGTGCGAGGGGGGCGCGCGCGGGGGCACGCGGCTTGCTGCTCGCGCGATCCGGGGGGAGGACCGACGCTGGCCGAGCCGGAGCCGACCGTCCGCGAGCTGGCGGCGCGCATCGCGGCGCTCGAGAAGGAGAAGCGCATCGCGGACGCGCTCGTCCAGGTCGCCGAGCAGACGGGCGACACGCTCGCGCTGCCGGTCGTGCTCGACCGCTTCTGCCGCGCGGCGGTCGAGCTCGTCCCCGCCGACCGCTGCGCGATCTACCTCTTCAGCGAGCGGCGCCGCGCGTACATCCCGGTCGCCGACTGCGGAACGCCGCCCGAGGTCCTCCGGCGCTTCGCGGAGCGCTACTACTATCCCGGCACGTTCCGGTACGAGGAGACGCTCGCGGCCGGGGAGATCGTCGCCTTCTCCCGCGACACGACGCGCGACCCCGGCGTCCTCGCCGCGCTCGAGGAGGTGGGCGTGTACGCGCTCGTCATCGCCCCGCTCCGCGGCCGCGCGCGGACGCTCGGCTCGATGAGCGTCGGGCTCCACGGGCCGCCCGGCTTCGACGAGAGCGGGCTCCGGGTGCTGCGCGGCGTCGCGCGGCAGGCGGCGAGCCTCATCGAGAACGCCCAGCTCTTCATGCGCGTCGACAAGGCGGCCGCGCTCCGCGCGAAGCTCGGCCAGCTCGCGGCGGCGCTCAGCGCCGAGGTGGACCCCGCGGCGATCGGCGCGCGCGTGTGCGCGGACGGCGCCGCGCTGTTCGGCGTGTCGGGCGGGGTCGTGCTCGTGCGCGAAGGAGACTTCCTCGTCCCGTGCGGGCTCGAGGCCGCGCGGGCCGCCGACGCGCGCGACCTCCGCGTCCCGCTCGCGGACACGGCGCGGCCGTCCGTGCAGGCGTTCCTCGCCGGCCGCCCGCTCTTCGTGAACGACGTGCCGGGCGAGGGCGGGCCGACGCACGCGCGCCATCCCGAGCTCAAGTGCTTCCTCGCCATCCCGCTCGTCGGCCGCGACGGGCCGATCGGCTGTCTCGTCTACGCCGACCTCGTCCGCACGCACCGCTTCACGCCGGAGATCGCCGACGAGGGCGCCCTCCTCGGCGCGATCGCTGCCGCCGCCCTCGAGCGAGCCTCGCTCGTCCGCGATCTCCGCAGCAGCGAGGAGCACTTCCGGGCGCTCATCGAGCGCGCGCGCGACATGATCACGATCGTCGACCGCGGCGGCACGATCCGGTACGCGAGCCCGTCGGTCGCCACCGTCCTCGGCGTCCCGGCGCAGGAGGTCGTCGGCCGGCGCGCCGTCGACGTCGTCCACCCCGACGATGCGCCGGCGCTCGGCCGGCTGCTCGAGGACGCCGGGCCGGGACGGACGGCGCCCGCCCCCGTCGAGCTCCGCATGCGGCACGCCGACGGCTCGTGGCGCACGCTCGAGTCGGTGGGGAACGACCTTCCCGCCGCCGCGCGCGTGCGGGGCACGGTGCTCGCCTCGCGCGACGTGACGGAGCGCAAGCACGCGGAACGCCGGGTGGCGGCGCAGCACGACGCGGCGTGCGTCCTGGTCGAGTCGCCGACCCTCGCCGACGCCGTGCCGCGCGTCCTCCGCGTCGTGTGCGAGACGCTCGGATGGGACGTCGGCACCATGTGGGTGCTCGACCGCGAGGCCGGCGTGCTCCGCTGCGCCGAGACGTGGAGCGACGCCGCCCACGGGCGGCGCTTCGTCGCGCGCTCCCGGTCGGCGACCTTCGCCCCGGGCGAGGGGCTGCCGGGGCGCGTCTGGACGACCGGGGACCCGGTGTGGATCGCCGACGTCGGTCGCGACGGGAACTTCCCGCGCGCGGCGGAGGCGAGCGCGGACGGCCTGCACACGGGGTTCGCGTTCCCGATCCGGACCCGCGCCGGCGTCCTCGGCGTCGTCGAGTTCTTCAAGCGCCGCGCGGAAGCGCCGGACGCCGCCCTGCTGCGCCTGCTCGGTGTCATCGGCCACCAGCTCGGGCTCTTCCTCGAGCGGAAGGAGGCCGAGGAGGCGCTGCGCGAGAGCGAGGAGCGCGCGCGCCTCATCGTCGAGACGGCGTACGACGCGCTGGTCACCATGGATGCGGACGGCATCGTCCGCGGCTGGAACCGGCAGGCGGAGCGCACCTTCGGGTGGACGCGCGAGGAGGCGATCGGCCGCCGGCTCTCGACGCTCATCGTCCCCGAACGGTTCCGCGCCGCCCACGAGCGGGGGCTCGCGCACTTCCTCGCGACCGGCGAGGCGCCGGTGCTGAACACGCGTATCGAGATCGCCGCGCTGCACCGGGACGGCCACGAGATTCCCGTCGAGCTGGCGGTGTGGCCGATGCGGACGCGCGCCGGGCAGGCCTTCGGCGCCTTCGTGCACGACATCACCGAGCGCCGCCGCCAGACCGCGGCGCTCGAGGAGGCACGAGCACGGGCGGAGGCGCAGGCGCGCCAGCTCCGCGCGCAGACCGAGGAGCTCGTCCACGCGCGTGACGAAGCGCTCGCGTCCACGCGCGCCAAGTCGGAGTTCCTCGCGAACATGAGCCACGAGATCCGCACGCCGATGAACGGCGTCATCGGCATGACGGAGCTCCTGCTCGACACCGCGCTCTCCGACGAGCAACGCGGCTATGCGCTCGCCGTGCGCTCGAGCGCCGAGTCCCTCCTCGGCATCATCAACGACATTCTCGACTTCTCGAAGATCGAGGCCGGGAAGCTCACGACCGAGGTGATCGACTTCGACCTGCGCGTGGCGATGGAGGAGGTGGCCGGCCTGCTCGCGGCGCGCGCGCAGGAGAAGGGGCTCGAGCTCACCTGCGACGTCCCGCCCGACTTCTGCGCGCGGCTGCGGGGCGATCCGGGCCGCATCCGGCAGGTGCTCACGAACCTCGTCGGCAACGCGGTCAAGTTCACCGAGGCCGGCGAGGTCGTCCTCGCCGTCCGGACGCTCTACGAGACCGCCCGCTACGCGACCGTCCGCCTCTGGGTGCGCGACACCGGGATCGGCGTCCCGCCCGACCGCCGCGAGGCGATCTTCGAGAGCTTCACGCAGGCGGACGGCTCGAGCACGCGGAAGTACGGCGGGACGGGGCTCGGGCTCGCCATCTGCCGCCAGCTCGTCGCGCTGATGGGCGGGCGGATCGGCCTCGACAGCGAGCCGGGCCGCGGGAGCACGTTCTGGGTCGAGCTGTCGCTCGAGAAGCAGACGGCGGACGGTGCGCCGCAGGGGCGCGCGCCCGGCCAGCTGGGCGGCCTGCGGATGCTCGTCGTCGACGACAACGCGACGAACCGCACCTTCCTGACGAAGCAGCTCGCGTCCTGGGGCGTCGAGGCCGTCGCGGCGGCCTCCGGCGCCGAGGCGCTCCGGATCCTGCGCGCGGCCGCGCGCGAGCGGCCGTTCCGGTGCGTCCTCCTCGACATGCAGATGCCCGAGATCGACGGCGCGCAGACGGCGGAGGCGATCCGCGCCGACCCGCGCCTCGCGACCGTGCCGCTCGTCGTCCTGTCGTCGATCGGCGCGCAGCACCTGGGCGATCTTCGCGCGAAGGGGATCGCCGCCTCGCTCACCAAGCCGGTCCGGCAGTCGCAGCTGCTGGACACCCTGCTCGAGGTCGTCGGCACGCCCCCGGCCGACGAGCGGCCGGCCACGGATGCCGCCGCGGCGGGCGAGCGCCGGCTCGGCCTGCGCGTGCTCGTCGCCGAGGACAACCCGATCAACCAGAACGTCGCCGTCGGCATGGTCGAGCGGTGGGGGTGCCGGGCGGACGCGGTCGCGAACGGACGGGAGGCGCTCGCGGCGCTCGAACGGGCCCGCTACGACGTCGTGCTGATGGACGTGCAGATGCCGGAGATGGACGGCTTCGAGGCGACGGCGGCGATCCGCCGCCGCGAGGGCGACGGGCTCGCCCGCCTGCCGATCATCGCGATGACGGCGCACGCGATGGCGGGCGACCGCGAGCGGTGCCTGGCCGCGGACATGGACGACTACGTCGCGAAGCCGCTCCGCGCCGCGGAGCTCCATCGCGCGCTGGCGCGCTGGAGCGGCCACACGGCGCCGGCGGAGGCCGCGGTCACGCCGCGGGCGGCCGAGGATGCGGCGCCCGTCTTCGACGTCGCGCAGCTCCACGAGAGCACGGGCGCCGACGCCGCGCTCGAGGCCGCGATCCTGGACGACTTCCTGGCGCAGCTCCCGACCCTCGTCGACGCGCTCCGCGACGCCCTGGCGGCCGCCGACCCGCGCCGCCTCGGCGCCACCGCCCACAGCCTCAGGGGGAGCTGCTACGCCGTGGGGGCCATGGCGCTCGGCCGGGCCTGCGGAACGCTCGAGGAGCTCGCTCGCTCGCGCGACCTCGACGCGGCGCGCGCGACGCTGGCGGCGGCCGAGCGGGAGCTCGGCCGCCTGCGCGCCGCCCTCCGCCGGCACGTGGGCCGCGCCGCCGATCGGGAGTGAGCCGATTGAGCTCGTCAGGGAGGTGAGCGCGCACATGACCATTCGCCGGGCCGTGCTCGTGTTCGTCGTGATGGTCGCGGCAGTCGGGGAGGCGCGTGCCGCGGACACGCGCGCGTGCGACGCCGCGAAGCAGAAGGCGGCGGGGAAGAAGGTCGCCGCGAAGATGGCCTGCTGGGCCAACGCCGCGCGGAAGGGCGTCGCGGTCGACGCCGCGTGCCTCGCGCGCGCGGAGGCGAAGTTCGCGGCCGCGTTCGCGAAGGCGGAAGCCCACGGCGCGTGCGCGGCGGTGGGGAACGCGGCTCCGGTCGCCGAACGGCTGCGACTGCTTCGGCTGCTGCGAGATGCCGGCGGGGAGCGGGAAGTTCGCCTGGGCGGGCTCGACGGACGCGAGCGGCGTCCCCACGTGCGACACGGCGCACATCGACGACCCGACCAGGTGCCAGCCGTGCCAGCCGGTGGCGTCGTGCTTCAACGCCTGCGACGCCTGCGAGGTCTGCGTGGGGAAGCCCGAGCCCGAGCCGGCGTGCGGCGGAGAGCAGCCGTGCGCCGCGGGCGCACAGGCGTGCGGGCTGGCCGGTCAGCCGCCGTGCCCGCCCGGACGCGCGTGCGTGACGGGCTGCTGCCAGCCTGCCCCGTAGCGGGACGGCGCCGGCGCGTCAGAACTCCGTGCCGGGGCCGCCGGTCCCCGCCCCGGCCGCGCCCATGCTCTCCGGCGAGATGTCCGGGGGCTGGCCCTTGCCGGCGCCGGCCGCTGCGCCCGGCTGCTCGACGATCGCGAGCTCGGTGGCGACCGTCACCTTGTCGCCCGCCTTGAACGACCGGAGCGCCTCGGGCGGGAGCAGCATGGTGACGTCCTGGCCGTCGCTCTCGACCGTGACGAAACCCTTCTGTGGATCGATCGACTTGATCGTCCCCGTCACCTTCCTCGACGCGTGGGCGGCCGCGCCGGGGGCCGTCGTCCCCTGCCCGCCGCCCGCGGGCGCCGCGGGCTCGGCGCTCCACGCCGGTGGCGTGACGAGAACGAGCGCCGCGAGAACCGTCGCGGCCGCTATGCCGGTCGTGCGTCGCATGCGTGGGTCCTCCCGTATCGCGTCTCTCGCGCGAGAGTCGGGAAGCACGGCCGCCGCGTCAATCGCGCCCGCCCGGCTGGCGGCGTGCGCACCGGCGCCGCCCTCGCGTCGCGCGACGCGCTTCCGCACCGCGGCCGGGGACGGATCGCGCCCGGCTGCCGGCCCCGAAGGCGTGACGAGGCGGAAGAGCCCTTCGGTGCCGACCCACACGACGGGGGGACCGATCGGGCCGACCGCGACGCCGCGCGCGTCGGCTCCGGCGCCGGTGCCGGCGAGCGCCCACGTCGCGCCGCCGTCGACCGTCTCGAAGACGCCGCTTCCGGTGCCCGCGTAGAGCGTCGTCGGCGTGACTGGGTCGAGCGCGCGCGTAGGCCGAGCCGCTCCCACGCGGCGGCGCGCGCCGGAGCCCGACGACGCGTACTACGGCGGGCTCGTCGCGGGATTGCGGAACACGATCGCCGCCCCCTGGGCCGCGGTGACCGGCGGAAGCGGCAACATCGCGAGCGGGTTCGCCGCCTCCGTGACCGGCGGCGTCGTGCTCCGTCACCACGCTCAGCGCAAGGTCCGTCGCCGGAGGGTGCCGAAACGTCGCGAACGGCGCGGTGGCGTTGGTGAGCGGCGGCGCTGGTCTCTCGGCTTCCGCCAATTGCGAGTGCCATTCGGGCAGGAGCGCGGGATTCCCGACCGGCACGGCGTACTGATCGGACCGGCGCCGCGCTTTCTGCTGCGCGCCGGGCGGCGGATCCCGCCGCCCGGCGCCGTTCGCCGTCTTCGCCCGCGACCTCGCCTACGGCACTCGGCCTCGGGGTCGGAGCGGTCACGTCGAAGCGCGCGCCTTCGAACGTTCCGCACAGTCCGGTCATGAGCCGCGGCTGAGTCGAGGGAGCGCTGACCGTGCGGAATGGCAAGTGGAGCCGAAGGGAGTCGAACCCTCGACCTCTTGAATGCCATTCAAGCGCTCTCCCAACTGAGCTACGGCCCCACAGGCGGCGGGAACGGCGCGGGCGGAGAGCGTCTTTTACGACGCGGCTCCCGACGGGTCAACGACCCGGGGTCCAGCTCGCGAGGTAGCGGCTCGGGTCGACGGGCTCGCCGCGGAGGCGGACCTCGTAGTGGAGGTGGGCGCCGGTCGCGCGGCCGGACGCGCCGACGGCGCCGATCGGCTGGCCGCGGCGGACGGTCTGCCCCTCGCGCACGTAGAGCGCGGAGAGGTGGCCGTAGAGCGTGTCGACCCCGACCCCGTGGCTCACGACGACGAGGCCGCCGTAGCCGGGATCGCGCCCCGCGAAGGTGACCTCGCCGTCGGCGGTCGCCTCCACCGGCGTGCCGTAGCGCGCCTGGATGTCGATGCCGGGGTGCATCTCGCGGCCCTCGCCGAGCGGCGACGAGCGGACGCCGAACGACGACGTGACGAGCCCGTGCACCGGCCAGAGCGACGGGACCCCACCGCGCGAGACCGGCGGCTCCTTCAAAAGCGCCGTCAGCACGGCGACGGAGTCGCCGACGATCGCGGTCTCGTCCTCCAGGCGCTCGAGCCGCTCGAGCGCGCGCGCGGCGGTGCGCGACGCCGGCGGCCGTCCCTCGCTGCTCGCGACCAGCGAGGCCCCTCCGGCGGCCGCGGGCTCACGGCTCTGCTCCATGTGCGCGAGGCGGCGGACCTCGTCGGCGCGGCTCCGGAGCGCGGCGGCGCGATCGGCGAGCCGGTCGACGGCGGAGGCCACCCGTGCCAGCTCGCGCTCGCGGCGCGCGGCCTGCGTCGTCTTCTCGGCGAGGCGCGCGCGCAGCGAGCGGACCTCGGCGTGCAGGCTCGCGCGGCGGATCTCGGTGCTCGCGCCGACGAACGTCGCGACGAGGAGGGCGATGCTCGTCGTGATCGCGGCCAGCCGCCAGCCGCCGAGGGCATGGAAGACGTCGCGCATAGCCGGACGGTGCGATGAGGAGCGGTCTCGCTACTCGAAGACCGTCGCGGGTGTCAAGACACGGCGCGCGCGGGGACGGCGTCCCGCCCCGCCTCGCGGAGGAGCTGCTCCGCGTGCTGCCGGACCTCGCGCGTGAGCCGCGCGCCGCCGAGCATGCGCGCCAGCTCCGCGACGCGCTCGCTCGTCGTGAGCGGCCGGGCGGAGGAGAGCGTGCGCCCGTCGTGCTCGCGCTTGGCGACGCCGATGTGGTGGTCGGCGAACGCGGCGATCAGCGGCAGGTGCGTGATGCAGAGCACCTGCCGGGTGCGCCCGAGGTGCCGGAGCTTCCGCCCGACGACCTCCGCGACCGCGCCGCCGATCCCCGCGTCGACCTCGTCGAAGATGAGCGTCGCGCCCTTGTCCTCCGCCGCCGCGAGGCACTTGAGCGCGAGCATCACGCGCGACAG
Organism: Binatia bacterium; assembly: GCA_035650655.1. Classification (GTDB taxonomy): domain Bacteria; phylum Desulfobacterota; class Binatia; order DP-6; family DP-6; genus DASRHG01. Next base: position 15,507 of record DASRHG010000142.1, read on the forward strand.
CTCGCCGCCCGACGCGACCTTGGCGAGCGAGCGCTCCTCCTCCCCCGTGTTCGCCGACAGGAAGAACTCCACCTCGTCCCAGCCGGCGGGGCCGAGCTGGCGCTCCTCGCCGGCGCCGAAGCGGACGGTGAAGCGGGCGCCGTCGAGGGCGAGCGCGCGGAGCTCCTTCACGAGCGCGCGCGACAGCTCGTGCGCGACGCGCCGGCGCTCGACGGAGAGTCGGCCCGCCCATTCGGCCGCCGCGCGGCGCGCCGCCTCCACCTCGCGCTCCCGCGCGGCGACGGCGTCGCCGCCGCCGCCCGCGGCCGCGAGCTCCGCCACGAGCTCGTCGCGGCGGCGGATCAGGTCGTCCACCGTGCCGCCGTACTTCCGCGCGAGGCGCGCGAGGAGGGCGAGCCGCTCTTCGACGACCTCGAGGCGCTCGGGATCCGGCCGGAGCTGCCGCGCGTACGTCCCGAGCGCCGTCCCCGCCTCCTCGAGCTCCGCGAGCACCGACTCGACGAGCGCGCGCGTCGCGTCGAGCGCGGGATCGAGCTTCGCGGCGTCGCGGAGCCCGGCGAGCGCGCGGCCGACGGTCTCGGTCGCCGAGCCTTCGCCCGAGTAGAGCGCGGCCTCGGCCGCCGTCGCGAGGGCGGCGAGCCGCTCGGCGTGCACGAGCTTCGCCCGCTCCGCCGCGAGCGCCTCCTGCTCGCCGGGGACGAGCGCCGCCCGCTCGAGCTCCTGCACCTGGAACTGGAGCAGCTCGGTGCGCTCGGCCGCCGCCTCCGCGGCGCGACGCGCGGCGGCGAGCGCCTCGCGCGCCGCCGCCCAGCGCTCGTACCGCTCGCGCATCGGCGCGAGCGTCGAGCCGAGGCCGCCGACCGCATCCAGCAGCTCCCGGTGGCTCTCGACCCGGCGGAGCGCCTGGTGCTCGTCCTGCCCGTAGACGCGGAGGAGGTGCGGGGCGAGGTCGCGGAGGAGCGCGAGCGTCGCCTGCGCCCCGTTCACGTGCGCGCGCGTCCGGCCGCCGCGGGCGATGACGCGGCGGACGAGGACCTCGTCGGGCCGGTCCGCCGGCGGGATCCCGGCCGCCGCGAGCACCTCGCGCGCCGCGGCAGGCACGCCCGTGAAGAGCGCCTCGACGGCGGCCTCCTCGGCGCCGCTGCGGACGAGGTCGGCGTCGGGACGCCCACCGAGCGTCACGTCGAGCGCCTGGAGGAGGATCGACTTGCCGGCGCCCGTCTCGCCCGTCACGACGTTCAGGCCGGGCTCGAGCGCGAGCTCCAGCTCCTCGATGATCGCCAGGTCCCGCACCTTGAGCGTACGCAGCATCTCCGCGTCCTCCCCTACCGCGCACCCCACCCGAGCTTCGAGCGCAGCACGTCGTAGTACGTTCGGGTCGGCGCGCGCACGAGCGACACCTTCGCGCGCCCCTGGCGCACCGTGATCACGTCGCGGCCGGCGAGCGGCATCACCTCCTGCCCGTCGACCGTGATGAGCGCGTCGTCCTCGCCCGCGGCGAGCGTGATGTGGACGACCGCGTTCGGGCGCAGCACGACGGGGCGGTTCGAGAGCGTGTGGGGCGAGATCGGCGACAGCACGAGCACCTGCACCGTCGGCTCGACGATGGGGCCGCCGGCGGAGAGCGAGTACGCCGTCGACCCGGTCGGCGTCGCGACGATGATGCCGTCGGCGCGGTAGTCGGTGAGCGGGAGCCCGTCGACCGAGACCGCGAACGCGATGATGCGGGCGCGGGCGCCGTTCGTGATGACGACGTCGTTGAGCGCGCGGAAGGTGCGCACGACGCGGCCGCGCCGCTCGAGCGTCGCCGCGAGCGTCATGCGCTGGTCGAGCTCGTAGTCGCCGCGGACGACGCGCGCGAGCATGCCCATCGCCTCGCGCTCCGTGATCTCGGTGAGGAACCCGAGCTCGCCCATGTTGACGCCGAGGATCGGGACCCGCGCGTCGGTCCGGCGCGCGATCGAGAGGAGCGTCCCGTCCCCGCCGAGGACGACGATCAGGTCGGCCTCGCGCGCGAGCGTGTCCTTCGGCTGCGCCGCCACGTCCGGCAGCCCGGCCTCCGCGTCGATCAGCACGCGGAGCCCGCGGCGGCGGAGCCACGCGATCATCTTCCGCGCGAGGCGCGCGGCGCGCGGCCGACCCCGCTTCACGACCAGGCCGACCGTCCGGATGCGCGCCATCGCCACCGCCCGCCGGGGCGCTCTCCTAGCACGCGGTCCCGCCCTATGCCAGGCGCGAACGGCCGTGATAGACGGCGGGCGATGGCGCGGCAGCCCGAGCTCTTTCCCCGGTCGCGCGCGACGCCCGCCCCCGCGGCGCGAGCGCCGCTCGCCGAGCGGATGCGGCCGCGCACCGTCGACGAGTTCGTCGGCCAGCAGCATCTCCTCGGCCCCGGCCGGGTGCTCCGCGACATGATCGAGCAGGGGCAGGTCGAGTCGCTCATCCTCTGGGGGCCGCCCGGGACGGGGAAGACGACGCTCGCGCACCTCCTCGCCGCGGCCGGCGGCGCACGCGCGGTCGCGTTCTCGGCGGTCCTCCAGGGCGTGAAGGAGCTCCGGCAGATCATCGAGGAGGCCGAGGACGAGCTTCGCCACGGCGGGCCGCGGACCGTCCTCTTCGTCGACGAGATCCACCGCTTCAACAAGGCGCAGCAGGACGCCTTCCTGCCGCACGTCGAGGCCGGCACCGTGACCCTCGTCGGGGCGACGACGGAGAATCCGTCCTTCGAGGTGATCGCGCCGCTCCTCTCCCGGACCCGCGTGCTCGTCCTCGAGCCGCTCGGCCCCGACGAGATCGCGACCGTGGTCGACCGCGCGCTCGCCGACGCCGAGCGCGGGCTCGGGAAGGACCGCTTGGCGCTCGCGCCCGCCGCGCGCGAGTTCCTGGTGGCGCACGCGCAGGGGGACGCGCGGATCGCGCTCGGCACGCTCGAGCTGGCGGCGCGGCTCGCGCGCGGGCGCCGGACGAGGACCCTCGACCTGCCGCTCCTGGAGGAGGCGGCGCAGCAGCGCGCGCTCCGCTACGACAAGACGGGCGACGAGCATTACAACGTCGTCTCCGCGTTCATCAAGAGCCTCCGCGGCGGCGACCCGGACGCCGCGCTCTACTGGATGATGCGGATGCTCGAGGCGGGTGAGGACCCGCTCTTCGTCGCGCGGCGGATGGTCATCTTCGCCGCCGAGGACGTCGGCAACGCCGAGCCGCAGGCCCTCCAGGTGGCGGTCGCCGCGAAGGACGCCGTCCACTTCGTCGGGATGCCGGAGGGCCGCATCCCGCTCGCGCAGGCGGCGACGTTCCTCGCCACCTGCCCCAAGTCGAACGCCTCCTACCGCGCCATGCTCGCCGCCGCCGAGGACGCGCGGAGCCGTGGCCCCCTCCCCGTCCCGCTCCATCTCCGGAACGCGCCGACGCCGCTCATGAAGCACCTGGGCTACGGCGAGGGCTACCGCTACCCGCACGCCTACGAGGGCGCCGAGGTGGAGCAGCAGTACCTCCCCGACGCGCTCGTCGACCGGACGTACTACGAGCCGAGCGACCGCGGCCACGAGCGCGAGATCGGCGAGCGGCTCGCGCGCGCCCGCGTCCGCCGCCTTGCGCCGCCGAAGACACCGCCCCGCTGACCACCGCCCCACGTGCGGGGGCGGAGCAAGCGCGGTGCCATGGCCAGGAATCGGCGGCGCCGAGCCGCGAGCGCCCGAGGGGAGTACAGTCCTGCACGCCACGCCACGCCGGCACGCCCCGGCGTTCTCCGCGGGCGGCGCCGCGGCGCCCGCGATACCGCGTCGGCTGCGGGTGCGCGAGGAGGAAGTCGTCAGTAGCGCACGGCGACCAATACGAGCCCGTGCGGCGGAGCCGTCGCGCCCGCGCGCGTCCGGTCGCGCCCGGCGATGAGCGCCGCCATCGCGTCGGGCGCGCGCTCCCCGCGCCCGACCTCGACGAGCGTGCCGACGACGTTCCGGACCATGTGCTTGAGGAACGCCGTCGCCTCGATCCGGTACGTCAGGAGCCCGCGCCCGTCCGCCTCGAGCCGGCTCTCGAGGACGCGGCGGACGGTCGAGCGGACGGGCTCCGGGTCCGCGCCGCGGAACGCGGCGAAGTCGTGCTCGCCCTCGAGCGCGCCCGCCGCCGTCGCCATCGCGGCGTGGTCGAGCGGCTGCGGGAGGTGCCACGCGAAGCGCCGCCAGAAAGGCGACGGCGCCGGTGTGTTCAGGATCCGGTACTCGTACACGCGGCTCCGCGCGTGCCGGCGCGGGTCGAAGTCGTCGCCGACGATCGCGATCTCCCGGACGGCCACGTCGTCGGGCGTGAGCGCGTTGAGGCTCTTCCGCAGCCGGTCCAGGTCGGCCGGCAGGTGCGTCACCCGGACCGCGGCCACCTGCCCGCACGCATGGACGCCCGCATCCGTGCGGCCGGCGCCGCGGACGCGCACGGGCTCGCGGAGCGCCGTCGCGAGCGCCCGCTCGAGGACCGCCTGCACGGTCGCGTCGCCCGGCTGGAGCTGCCAGCCCTGGTAGGCCGTGCCCTCGTACTCGACGGTGAGGCGGAGCTGCATCCGTGACCCGGGATCCTGCTCATCCCCAGATCGTGGCGAACGAGTCAAGCTTCGACCCGACGCGCGGCGCGGTTCCTGGGCCCGCCTGCGCCGCTGTGCTATGGGGTGCCTGGCCACATGCATCCGCTCGTGCGCCTCGGACTGAAGGCGCTCAACCGGGCCATCGGCCGGTGGTTGCCACCGGGGCTGCTCGCCCGTCGGTACGCGCAGGGACGGATCCACATCGACGACCAGATGCTCCGGTCCGATTCGCCGGACGATCTGCGCCACTACTTCACCGTCGGACCCCTCGCCGTCGCCGAGATCGACGCCTCGTTCGCGCCGGTGGGACGTCGGCTCGAGGACGTGGCGTCGTGCCTGATCCTCCCGTCGGGCTACGGACGCGCATCGCGTTGCTCGACGCGCTCGTCGGCGTGCTCCGCCCGGGCGGCCTGCTCGTCTTCACCACCCAGGGCGAGTCCTGTCTCGCGCATCTCGACTGGTACGGGCTCGAGTTCGTAGCGGCGGCGGCGGAATTTCGGCGCGCGCTCGCGCAGGACGGGGTCGGGTTCGTGCCCTACCGGCACCAGCGAGCCTACGGCCCTGCATGCTCGGGCGTACGTCGAGCGGACGATGGCCGAGCGCTTCGGGCGCCACCTCGTTCGCGTCCGCTTCCAGGAGCGCGGCTGGAACGGGCACCAGGACGTCTGGTCGTACTCGCGCGCCGTCGAGGCGGTCGAGCGGACGGCGCGGTCCCTGCACGGCTGACCGTCGCGGTCCTCGACGCGCTACGGGCGGTTCGCGCAACCCGGCACCCCCGCGCCGCACGGACGGGGCGTGCAACGGCGCACCGTAGGTCGCCTCGAGGTAGCAGAGGCGGTTCCGTACCTCGTCCCGGTCGTTCACGAGGCCGGAGTCGTTCTCGACGTCGTAGAGGTTGAAGCGAGCTCGGCGAGCTGCGCGCTCTCGGACCCGTAGGCGTGCAGCGAGACGTAATCGAGGTCGGCGACGTAGCCGCTCACCCAGGTGCCGATGTCCACGGGCTCGTCCCTGCCCGTGCTGCTGTAGACCGACGGCGCGACGATGTAGGCGGACCAATAGCCGTGCTGCTGGCGCGCCGTGATCGCGTTGATGCCGGGCCCGAGGATGCGCGCCTTGAAGGTCGCGGCGCTGCCGGTCCAGAAGTTCGAGAGGTTGGGCTCGTTCCAGAGCTCGAACGCCGCGGCCACCTCACCCACCCGGCGGCCGTTCAGGGCTGGGTGGTTGATCAGGTCGGTCATGAACGCTCCGCATGCGTTCGCGTGTGCCGCGTTCAGCGGCGCCGTCTGGGCCTGGCCGCCGTTCGCCCAGTTCGGGACGTTGTGGACGTAGACGATCTGGACCCGGACCCACTTGAAGCCCGCCTGCGCGATGATGTCGAAGCCCGCCGTGTCGGCGTAGCGCGCGACCTGCACGCCGACGAGCGACGGATCGTTGGGCGCGGGGCACGAGGCGTTGCAGCATTGCGCGCCCGCCGGGCGTATCCACCCCACGCGACCGTCTTCCTGTGCAGTGTGCACGTAAGCATCCCGCGACGCGGCTCGATTCGACCGACGGCCGCTCGCGCGGCGGGAGAAGACCGCCCCGCCCTAGAGGTAGTCGCGGACGAGGATCTCCGCGATCTCCACCGCGTTGAGGGCGCCGCCCTTCCGGACGTTGTCGAGCGACACCCAGAGGGCGATCGACTGCTCGGCCGCCGTGTCGTCCCGGATGCGGCCGACGTGGATGGCGTCGGCACCCGCGATCTCGACCGGCGTCGGGTAGGCGTCCTCCTCGCCCGCGTGCAGGACGACGCCGCGCGCCTCGCGCAGCAGGTCGGCGGCCGCCGCCGCCCCGAGCGCCTCCTCCGTCTCGAGCGTCACGGCCATCGCGTGGCCGTAGAAGGTCGGGACGCGCACGGCGGTCACGCTGAGCGCGAGCGCCGGGTTGCCGAGCACCTTCCGCGTCTCCTCGACGACGTGGAGCTCGTGCGTGGTGGCGCCTCCCGGCTCGATCGCGCCGACCTGCGGCACGCAGTTGAATGCGCGGCGATGGGCGAAGCGGGGGCGTCCCGGGCCGCGCGCGCTGAGGAGGTCGAGCGTCTCCTCGGAGAGCCCCTGCATCGCGCGCCGCCCGCCGCCCGACGCGGCCTGGTACGTCGACACGACGACGCGGCGGAGCCCCGCCGCCTCGGCGAGCGGCGCCAGCACGACGGCGAGCCCGACCGTCGTCGCGCTCGGGCTCGCGACGATGCCCGACTCGCGCCGGTCGGCGATCGCGAGCGCGTTCACCTCGGGGACGACGAGCGGCACGCCGTCGGCGAGCCGGAAGCGGCTCGACACGTCGATCACGGCCGCGCCTGCGTCGGCCGCGGCGGGCGCGAACTCCCCCGCGACCGCGGGCCCGGCGGCGAAGAACGCGACGTCGACGCCGTCGAACGACCCCGGCCCGAGGAGCGCCACCTTCTGGCGCCGGTCGTCGTGCTCGAGCTCGCCGCCGGCCGTCTTGACGGACCCGAGGAGCCGCAGCTCGCCCAGGGGGAACTGCCGCTCGCTCAGCAGCTCGACGATCTCCCGACCGACGAGCCCCGTCGGCCCGATCACCGCGACGGTGAGCGCCTCCGCCATCACGCCGCGCCGAGGCGCTCGCGCACGCGCCGGCCCATCTCGCGGCAGCCGACGGTCCGCTCGCCCGGCGCCGCGATGTCCGCCGTGCGCGCCCCCGCGGCGATCACTTGGGCGACCGCCCGCTCGATCGCGGCCGCCGCGTCGGGCAGCCCGAGCGACCACCGGCAGAGCAGCGCCGCCGAGAGGATCGCCGCGAGCGGGTTCGCCCTGTCCTGGCCGGCGATGTCGGGCGCCGTGCCGTGGATCGGCTCGTAGAGCCCCGCGCACCGGCGCCCGGGCTCGGGGACGCCCGCGAGCGACGCCGAGGGGAGCATGCCCATGGAGCCCGCGAGCATGGAGGCCTCGTCGGTCAGGATGTCGCCGAAGAGGTTCTCCGTCGCAATCACGTCGAAGTCCCGGGGACGGCGGATCAGGTGCATCGCCATCGCGTCGACGAGGACGACGTCCATCGTGACGTCGGGGAACTCGGGCGCCACCTCGCGCGCGATCTCGCGCCACAGGCGCGAGGACGCGAGGATGTTCGCCTTGTCGACGAGCGTGAGCTTCCGGCGCCGCTGGCGGGCGAGCGCGAACGCGGCGCGGAGGAGGCGCCCGATCTCCTGCTCCGTGTAGAGCAGCGTGTCGACCGCCTCGCGGCCGGCCGGCGTCTCGCGGCGCTCGCTCGGCTTCGCGAAGTAGATGCCGCCCGTCAGCTCGCGCACGACGACGAGGTCGACGCCCTCCAGCACCTCGCGCCGGAGCGGGGAGGCCGCGATCAGCTCCGGGACCGTCCACACCGGCCGCACGTTCGCGTAGACGCCGAGCCCCCGCCGGAGCCCGAGGAGGGCCTGCTCTGGGCGCACCTCCGCCGTCGGGTCGTCCCACTTGGGACCGCCGACGGCGCCGAGGAGGACGGCCTCGGCCCCGCGCGCGCGCTCGAGCTCCTCGCTCGGGAGCGGGACGCCCGTCGCGTCGATCGCGGCGCCGCCGACCGTGCCCTCGGAGAAGGCGAGGCGGACGCCGTACCGCGGCGTCACGGCGTCGAGCACGGCGACCGCCTCGGCCGTCACCTCGGGGCCGATGCCGTCGCCCGGAAAGACGGCGATGGTCGCGGATCTCACCGGCCGTCCTCCTCCGGCGCGGCGGCGATCATGCCGGTCTGCCGCGCGTACGCGAAGAGCCCGCCCGCGGCGATCACGGGACCCGCGTCGCCGATCGGACGGAGCGCGTGGACGGCGCCCGTCCGGCGGTTCGTGAGCGTCGCCGCGTCGAGGTCGAGGACCGCCTCGTCGCCGGTGCGGAAGGCGTCGAGGAGCCGGGTCGGCGTCTCGACCGGATAGATCTCGCCGGTCGCGACCGAGTTCCGGAAGAAGATGCGCGCGTACGACTCCGCCACGACCGCCCTGGCACCCGCGGCGCCGAGCGCGACGGGCGCGTGCTCGCGCGACGAGCCGCAGCCGAAGTTCCTGCCCGCGACGACGATCCGATACGGCGTCTTCGCGGCTCCGGGCGGGACGAACGGCGGCTCGCCCGCGGTGCGTGCGAGCCCGATCAGCGCGTAGCTGCCGAGCTTCTCGTACTCCTCGGGGATCGTGGGCACGAGATTCAGGTACTCGGCGGGGATGATCTGGTCGGTGTCGATGTTGTCGCCGAGGACGTAGACGGGGCCGGCGATCGTCGTGCTCATTGGAGGAGCTCCCGCGGGTCGGTGATGTGTCCGGTGACGGCGGAAGCGGCGACGGTGTAGGGCGAGGCGAGGTACACCTGGCCCTCCTTCGAGCCCATCCGGCCGGGGAAGTTGCGGTTCGTCGTCGAGATGCAGACCTCGGGGCCGTTGATGCGCCCGAAGGTGTCCTTCGGCCCGCCGAGGCACGCCGCGCACGACGCGTCGACGGAGACCTGGCAGCCGGCGTCCCGGAAGATGTCGAGGAGCGGGCGGCCGTCGATCGTGTGCGTCCGGAGGCCGGTCGAAACCTCGGTCGTCGACGGGACGAGGAACGTGTCGACCGCCACCCGCCGGCCCTTCAGCACCTGCGCGGCGTTGATGAAGTCGGTGAGCTTGCCGCCGGTGCAGGAGCCGATGTACGCGCGCGTCAGCTTCACCGTGCGGAGCTCGCGTGCGAGCGCGCGGTTGTCGGGCGAATGCGGCTTCGCCACCACCGGCTCGAGCCGGCGCGCGTCGTAGCGGCGCTCGGCGTCGAAGCGCGCGCCCGGGTCGTTCGTCACCTCCTCGAAGTGCTTGCGGCTGCGCGCGCCCACGTACGCGCGCGTCACGTCGTCGCAGGCGATGATCCCGTTCTTGCCGCCCGCTTCGATGACCATGTTCGCGAGCGTCATCCGCTCCTCCATCGCGAGCCGCATGACGGCCTCGCCTGCGAACTCCATCGCCCGGTACGTCGCGCCGTCGACGCCGATGTCGCCGATGATCTGGAGGATCAGGTCCTTGGCGAGGATGTACGGCGGCACCTCGCCCTCGAAGACGAAGCGCATCGTCGCCGGCACCTTCAGGAGGAGCTTCCCCGTGCCGAGGACGAAGGCCGCGTCGGTGTTGCCGATGCCGGTGGCGAACTCGTTGAAGGCGCCCGCGGTGCAGGTGTGCGAGTCGGTGCCGAAGAGGACCTCGCCCGGACGGGTGTGCCCCTCCTCGGCGAGCGCGATGTGGCAGACGCCCTTGTAGCGGTCGGTTCCGACGTCGTAGAGGTGCGGGAGGCGCTGCTCCGCCGCGAACTCGCGCAGGATGTCGACGTTCCGGTGCGCCTTCTCGTCCTGCGTGAAGATGTAGTGATCGGGGATGAGCACCACCTTCTCGGGGTCGAAGACGCGGGCCCGTCTGCCGAACTCGCGCTTGAAGATGCCGATCGTGCCGGGGCCGCACACGTCGTGGGTCATGAGCACGTCCGCGTTCACCCACACGTTCTCGCCGGGCGCGACGGCCTTCCGGCCGCTCGCCCGCGCCAGGATCTTCTCGGTCATGGTCATGCCGCTCATGGTCCCACCTCCGCACGCCGCTCCCGCTGCTCGCGGTACTGGCGTCGGTATTCGAGCTTGTTGAGCGCGTTCAGGTAGGCGAGCGCGCTCGCCTGGATGATGTCCGTGTGGCTCCCCTGCCCCGTGACGACCCGCCCGTCCTCCTTGAGGAGGCACGACACCTCGCCCTGCGCGTCGGCGCCGCCCGTGATCGCCTTCACGGCGTAGCGCTCGAGCGCGGGGTGCTGGCCGGTCAGGTCGCTGATCACCTTGAAGCACGCGTCGACCATCCCGTCGCCGGTCCCCTGCCCGAGGACCTCGTGGCCGTCGATCCGGAGCTTCACGGTCGCGTGCGGCACGGCCATGCTCGACGACGTCACGTTCAGGTAGACGAGCTCGTAGCGGTCGCGGACGTCGCCGCGGACGGACTCCTGCGCGACGAGGGCGATGATGTCCTCGTCGTAGACGGTCTTCTTCGCGTCGGCGAGCGCCTTGAACCGGTCGAATAGCCGGTTCATGTCGACCTCGGCCGTCTCGAGCCCGAGCTCGTGGAGCCGCGCGACGAGCGCGTGGCGCCCGGAGTGCTTGCCGAGGACGAGGCGGTTCGAGTCGAGCCCGACCGTCTCCGGCTTCATGATCTCGTAGTTGAGGCGGTTCTTCAGCACGCCGTCCTGGTGGATGCCGGCCTCGTGTGCGAAGGCGTTGTCGCCGACGATCGGCTTGTTCACGGCGATCGGGAGTCCGGTGATCTGCGCGAGGAGGCGGCTCGTCGGGTAGATCTGCTCGGTCACGATGCCCGTGTCGACGCCGAACGCCT
>DASRHG010000143.1:0-28363 GCA_035650655.1 Binatia bacterium
GGAAGTCGAGATGGTCGCGGGTCAGGTTCGTGAACACGGCCGCGTCGAACGCCGCCCCGGCGACGCGGTCCTGCACGAGCGCGTGGGACGAGACCTCGATGGCGACGTGCGTCGTGCCGGCGTCGCGCATCGCCGCGAAGAGCCGCTGGAGCGTCGGCGCGTCCGGCGTGGTGAGGGGCGCCGGCTCCTCGCGTCCGGCGAACCGGTACGCGATCGTCCCGACGACGCCGGCCCGGAACCCGGCGGCGCGCCAGATCGCCTCGAGGAGCCACGTCGTCGTCGTCTTGCCGTTCGTCCCGGTGACGCCGACGAGCGTCAGGCCGGCGCTCGGGTCCCCGGCGAGCCGGGCGGCCGCGAGCCCGAGGAGCCGGCGCGCCTGGTCGGTCGTGACGATGGTCACCCCGGGGGCGTCGACGGGACTCTCCGAGACGACCGCGGCCGCGCCGCGCGCGACGGCCTCCGCGACGTGCGCGCGCCCGTCGTCGCGCGCGCCGGCGAGCGCGAAGAAGACGTCGCCGCGCTCGACGGTGCGCGAGTCGGCCGTGAGCGCGCGGATCTCGACGTCCGGTCCGCGGCGCGCGACGCGCGGCCCGAGGCCGTCGAGCAGCGTCGAGAGGCGCATCCCGCCATCATAGGACACGCCGCGCGGGGCCGCACCTCGGTCGGCAAACTCGGCCGCGTCCCTCGGGACGGTGCGCCGCACGGTCAGGGCGCGACCGTCCCGTCGCCGGGCGCCAGGCGGAGCGCCAGGCGGCGGTCGGCCGCGAGCGGCGTGCCGGGCGGCGGCACCTGCTGCGCGACGTAGCCCGTGCCCGTCACTTCGACGTCCCAGCCGCTCGTCTGCGCGCGGAGGAGCGCCTCGCGAAGCGAGAGGCCGAGGAAGCTCGGCGTGCCGTTCGGGTCGGGCAGCGGCTCCGCACTCGCCGGCGCCGCGGCCGCGGGCGCGGGCGCGCGGCGCTCGGCCGGCGGCACGGCGTCGACGAGCTGCACGGCCGGCGTCGCCGGCTCGACGCCCAGGTGCTTCAGGCCCGCGACCGCGATGCCGCGGAAGACGGGGGCCGCGACGATGCCGCCGTAGCTCGACGTCGTCGGCTCGTCGATCATCACGAGGATGACGAGTCGGGGGTCGTCCGCGGGCACGAAGCCGACGAAGGAGCCGATCCGCTTGGACGAGTAGCCGCCGGTGTGCGCGTTCACCTTCTGCGCGGTCCCCGTCTTGCCGGCGACCGGGAAATCCTCGACCCGTGCCTTCGAGCCCGTCCCTCCCTTCTCCTCGACCACGCGACGGAGGAGCTCCGTCACGATCGCGGCCGTGCGCGGGCTCACGACACGCCGCACGAGGACCGGCTCGTTCTCGAGGGTGACCTCGCCCGTCGGCGCCACGATGCGGCGCACGAGGTACGGACGCATGAGCTGCCCGCCGTTCGCGATCGCCGCGAACGCCGCGGCCATCTGGATCGGCGTCACCGAGACGCCCTGCCCGAAGCTGTGCGTCGCGAGGTCGATGCGGGCCCACGTCTCGGCGGGGTGGAGGAGCCCGGGCGTCTCGCCGCGAAGCTCGATGCCCGTCTTTTCGCCGAAGCCGAAGCTGCGGAGGTACCGATAGTACCGCTCACGACCGAGGCGCTCGCCCACCTTCGCGGCACCGATGTTGCTCGAGTACTGGATCACCTCCGCGAACGACAGCCAGCCGTGGGGGTGCGAGTCGTGGATCGTCCACTTCCCGACCTGGAAGCGGCCGTTCTCGCAGTTGAACATCTCGGACGGCGTGACGATCTTCTCCTCGATCGCCGCCGCCGCGAGGATCGCCTTGAACGTCGAGCCCGGCTCGTAGAAGTCGCTGATGGCGCGGTTGCGGACGCGGGCGTGCCACTGCGGGTCGCGCGCGACCGTCCGCGGGTCCGCGGCCTCGTTCGGGTTGTAGGTGGGGTAGTTCGCGAGCGCGAGCACCTCGCCCGTGCGCGGGTCGAGCACGACGGCGGCCCCGGCGACGGCTTTCGCGGCCGCCACCCCGGCCGCCAGCTCCTTCTCCGTCGCGTCCTGGATCGCCGCGTCGATCGTGAGCTCGACGCGTTCGCCCTGCGCGGGCGGCGCCTGCACGCCGTTCGTCGAGATCTCGCGGCCGCGCGCGTCGCGGTCGACGTGGAGGTACTGCGGCTCGCCGCGGATCACGCGGTCGAGGCGGCTCTCGATGCCCTCGAGGCCCTGGGAGTCGACGCCGACGAACCCGAGCACGTGCGCGGCGAGGCTTCCGTGCGGGTAGAAGCGGCGGGCCTCCGCGACGGTGTACACCCCGCGCAGCGCCAGGCGCTCGACCGCCTCCGCCTCGCGCGGGAGGACGTGGCGTGCGAGCCAGACGAACGGCTGGCCGCGGTCGATCTTCGCGCGAACGGCGCGCGCGGGGACGTGGAGCGCCGCCGCCAGCGCCGGGATCCGCGCCTCCTGCCCGCGGAACTCGCGCGGGCGCAGGTAGACGGACGGCACGTCGACGGAGAGCGCGAGCGACTCGCCGTTGCGGTCGACGATCGGCCCGCGGTGCGGCATGAGCTCGATCCGCTGCCGGTGCTGCATCGCCGCGAGTCGGGCGAGCGCCGGCCCGCGGAGCACCGCGAGGTCGACGGCCCGGACGACGAGCAGCGCGAAGAGGCCGGCGAACACGCCAGCCACGACGCCCATCCGCGTCTGCGGCCGCGCGACCCTCTTCACCTGAGCGTCACCACCTGGCCCTTGCGCGCGTCGACCATCCCGAGACGGTGCCGGGCGATGTCGTCGATGCGCCGAGGATCGCGCAGCGTCGCGCGTTCGACCTCGAGCTCGCGTCGATCGTGCTCGAGTCTCAGCTGCATCTGCCGCACGACGGAGAGGTCGTAGCCCAGGTGCAGAACCTGGAGGCGCAGCCACACCTGCAGCATGCAGAGCACGATCAGGACGGCGCCAAGCGCGAGCGCGCGGCGGACGAGCCAGCCCCGCATGGTGCGGAGGAGGCGACCGCCGTCCCCGGCCGGCCGGACCAGCGGCCGCCGCACGGTCAAGGTGTGCGTCGCGGAGGACGGGGGCGGGCTCATCCGTCCCCTCCGAGCCGCTCGACGACCCGGAGCCGGGCGCTCCGGCTGCGCGGGTTTCGCGCGATCTCCTCGGCGGACGGCCGGAGCGGACGGCGCGTGAGGACGCGGACCTTCGCGCTCCAGCCGCACGTGCAGGGCGAGACGCGCGGCGGGCAGAGGCAGCCCACCGCCCAGCGGCGGAAGGCCTCCTTCACGCGGCGGTCCTCGAGCGAATGGTAGGCGAGGACGGCGAGCCGCCCGCCCGGACGAAGCACGCGCCAGCCGCCCGCCAGGAAGCGGTCGAGCTCGGCGAGCTCGTCGTTGACGGCGATTCGAAGCGCCTGGAACGTCCGCGTCGCGGGGTGGAGGCCGGGGCGGCCGCGCCCGAGCACGCGCCCCACGACGTCCGCGAGCTCGCGCGTCGTCCGGAGCGGCCGCGCGCGGACGATCGCGCGCGCGACGGCGCGGGCGCGCCGCTCCTCGCCGTACTCGGCGAGGATGCGGGCCAGCTCCGCCTCCGACGACGCGTTCACGACGTCGGCCGCCGTCGTCGGGGCGGTCGGGTCCATCCGCATGTCGAGCGGGCCCTCGGCACGGAAGGTGAACCCGCGCTCGGGCACGTCCAGCTGGAGCGAGCTCACGCCGAGGTCGAGGAGGACGGCGTCGGCACCGTCCCAGCCGAGGCCCTCGAGCACGGCCTCGAGGTCGGCGTACGACGCGTGGCGGAGGACGACGCGGTCGGCGACCGCGGCGAGGCGCGCGCGGGCGCGCGCGAGCGCCTCAGGATCGCGGTCGAGCCCGAGTAGCGTGGTGCCGGGCGACGCCGCCAGCAGCGCGGCCGCGTGACCGCCGAGCCCGACGGTCGCGTCGACGAGATGGGCACCCGGCCGGGGGCGCAGCCACTCCACCACCACCCCCACCAGCACCGGAACGTGGGCCGCGCCCACCGGCCCGATGCCCGTCTCCGTCACTCGGTCGCGCATCTCGGGCGGCGCCTCGTGCTCCACGCGCTGAATCCCAGCGCCCGCCGCCTCCACCGCCCACTCCTACCTCCGCCCGCCGGCGGTCTCTCGTGACTCACTCACAGGTCGAGCTCACCCCACCGATCGGGGTTCGCGAGGAAGGCCTCCTCGTCCGAAGCGAACACGCGCTGCCACGTATCCTTGTCCCAGATGCGGAACTTGTCGATGTCGCCGGTGAGCATCGCCTCGCGCCCGAGCCCGGCGTACTCGCGGAGGAGCTGCGGGATGACGATCCGTCCCTGCGCGTCGAGCTCGCACTCGTGCGCCCCGGACACGTAATAGTTGCGGAAGCTCGCGAGCGCCGGGTCGAAGCGCTTCTTCGCGAGGAGCCTGAGCTCGAGCTGCTTCCAGGCTGCGAGCGGGTAGACGTCGAGACAGCGCTCGCCGCGCATGCCGTATTTGGTGACGACGAGGCGCCCCTCCTGGAGCCCGGAGAGCGCCTCCCGGAAGCGGGCCGGGATGGCCACCCGCCCCTTGTCGTCGACCGTGTGCGCGAAGTGTCCGCGGAACATCCCGCCATCCGTGGAGCCTCAACCCCTCCATCCGCCTGCTCCACCGCCGCCACCCATCATAATCCACCACAAACCGCTTGACCCCACCACGCGCGCTTGTAGCCCCACCGCACACAGGCTGTCAAGGAATTTCTTCGCCCGGGACGGGAGGACGAGGGCCCGCGTGCACGATCGCACCCGGACCCGCGCGGGGCGCGACTCGCCGGGGCTCGTCGGGGGCCGGCTCTCAACCGCGGGCAGCGGCGCCGGGGCGGCCGCCGGCGCCGTCCGCCGGAGGAGGTCTGTAAGCCGGATCCTGTCCTCCCGCCCAGGAAGCGGGAGCAGCAGCCATTCATCTGGTCCCCCGGTTGCCCAGGGGATCGAGCGACCAACCCGAGGGAACGGACGGGCCGTCCGCGCCCGGCCGACGCCGGACCTCCCTCCTATCTGGTCTTGCTCCGGGTGGGGTTTACCGAGCGTCCGCCCTCACGAGCGGACCTGGTGAGCTCTTACCTCGCCGTTTCACCCTTGCTCCGGGCCCGAAGGTCCGGGGCGGTCTCTTTTCTGTGGCACTTTCCCCCGATCGCTCGGGGCCGCCGTTAGCGGCCACCCTGCCCTGTGGAGTCCGGACTTTCCTCCCGCCGCGTTCGCGGCGAGCGGCTGCTCGACCTCCTCCGGCGCACGGCGCGGCGCTAGCCGTTCGCCTCCTCCGCCTCGTTCCGCCAGTAGAGCATCCGCTGGCAGTTCGGGCAAAGGATCACCTTCTCCCGGCGCTGGATCTCGTTGAACAGCTGCGGGGGGATCCGCATCCGGCAGCCCTGGCACGTCCCCGCGCGGATCTCGACGACGGCGAGGCCGCCCCGGCGCGAGAAGATCATCTCGTACTTCCGCCGGAGCTCGCCGTCGACGCTCTCGACGATGGCCGTTCGCGTGGCGCGGTCGTGCTCGATCTCGCTCGTCAGGCGCTCGATCTTCTCGCGCAGCTCGGCGGCCTCGCTGTCGCGCTCGGCCGTCAGACGGGCGAGCTCGCTCTCAACGGCGTCCCGCTTCGCGTTCGCCGCCTCCACCTGCTCCATCACGGCGACGAGCTCGGTCTCGAGCTGCGTCGTCTCTTCCTTCAAGAGCTCGACCTCGCGTTTCGCGAGCCCGAGCTCCTTCTCGTTGCGGATGCGCGTGATCCGCATCCGGCGGTCCTTCATCTTCGCTTCGGCCGCGGCGAGCCGCGCTTCGAGGTCGCGCTGGCGAGCGCCGAGCGCCGCCGCTTCCTCGCGCGCCGCGCTCGCGGCGGCCGTCTGCACCCGAACGGCCTCCTCCAGCGCAGCGACTCTCTTCTCTCCGTCGGCGACCTCCAGCGTCTTCGCGCGCAGGCTCTGGTCCACCAATTGCAGCTTGGCCAGAACCTCGATCTGCGACTCCAACCTGGAACCTCCCTTCCGTGTCTCAGCGTGCGGTGCCCGGCGGTGGGCCCAGTGTGACTCGAACACACGACCCGCCGGTTATGAGCCGGCAGCTCTGACCTCCTGAGCTATGGGCCCACGTGCGGGCGAGTCAAGCACCGAACGCCTGGTTCTGCAAGGGCGGCTCAGTCTTCGGCGAAGCTTTTCAGGTGTCGCGCGCGGCTCGGATGCCGCAGCTTGCGCAGTGCCTTCGCTTCGATCTGGCGGATCCGCTCGCGCGTCACGCAGAAGCGCGTGCCGACCTCCTCCAGCGTGTGGTCCTGGTACTCGCCGATGCCGAACCGGAGGCGGAGCACCTGCTCCTCGCGGGGCGTGAGCGTCGCGAGCACGCGGCTCGTCTGCTCGCGGAGGTTCTGGCTCATCACCGCCTCGACGGGCGCGACGGCCGATTCGTCCTCGATGAAGTCGCCCAGATGGCTGTCCTCCTCCTCGCCGACCGGCGTCTCGAGCGAGATGGGCTCCTTCGCGACGCGCATGACGCGCTGGACCTTCTCCACGGGAATCTCCATGCGCGCGGCGATCTCCTCCGGGCTCGGCTCGCGTCCGAGCTCCTGCACGAGCCCCCGCGAGATGCGGACGAAGCGGTTGATCGTCTCGACCATGTGCACCGGGATGCGGATCGTGCGCGCCTGATCCGCGATCGCACGCGTGATCGCCTGGCGGATCCACCACGTGGCGTAGGTGGAGAACTTGTAGCCGCGCTGGTACTCGAATTTGTCGACGGCGCGCATGAGCCCCATGTTCCCCTCCTGGATGAGGTCGAGGAACTGGAGGCCCCGGCTCATGTAGCGCTTCGCGATCGAGACGACGAGGCGGAGGTTCGCCTGGATCAGCTCCTGCTTCGCCGTGCCCGCGCGCAGCTCGCCGGCGCGCATCGCGCCCACCGTCCGCTGCAGCTCCGCCGCGGACATCCCCACCTCGCGTTCGGCATCGCGGATCGCGCGGCGCGTCGCACGGAGGTTCTCGCCGAGCGCCGCGAGCTCCGCCTGGTCGATGCCGAGCTCGGCCGCGCCGCGCGCGACCGCGTCGCTCGGCGCCTTCGTCGGCGTCTCGCCCCCGTGGAGGACGACGCCGCTCGTCAGCCGGAGCAGCTCGGCGACCGGCCGGCCGTACCGCTCCTCCTGCGCCCGGAGGCCGGTGCGAAGAAGGTCGATGCGCCCGGCGGCGGTGCGGAGCGCGCGGGCGATTGCATCGACGTGCCGGTGGCCGAGCCCGAGGCGGCAGAGCGCGTCGGTCTGCCGCTCCGCGAATCGCGCGACGCGCGCCGCCGCCTTCGCGTCCAACCGGCGGCGGCCGCCGCCCATCCGCGCGAGGAGCCGCGCCCGCTCCGCGGCGATCCGGCGCGCGCGGGCGACCTGCGCGAGGAAGCGGCGCCGCTGCCGGACGTCCTCCTTCCGGTCCTCGCCGTCCTCCTGCCCGTCCGGATCCTCGGGCTCGTCCCGCACGAGGTCCTCGATCCGCACCTCGCCCGCCCGCAGCCGCTCGGCGAGTGCCAGCACCCGGGCGAGGGCGTACGGGGTGCCGAGCACGGCGCGGAGGCGCGCCTGCTCGCCCGCCTCGATCCGCTTCGCGATCTCGACCTCGCCCTCGCGCGTGAGGAGGCTCACCGTCCCCATCTCGCGAAGGTACATGCGGACGGGATCCGAGGTGCGGGCGAGCGTGTCCTCGACGGCGCCCGCACGATCGTCGATCGCCTCGTCCCCGGCCACCTCGGACGCCACGACCTCGTCGTCGTCGTCCTCGACGTCGGGCACCTCGGGGTCGCCGAGGACCGCGGTCAGGTCCTCCATGCCCTCGCCGACGAGCGCAATCTCCGGCGTCTCGGGCGCCTTCTGCTCCTGCGTCGCCTGGTTCGTCTTCACGCTGACTCCTACGTGCGAGCCTTGTCCGTGTGCTCGGCGTCCATCAGGCTTTGCAGCCGTCGGCGCACGGCGTGCGCCGCCGCTTCGTCGCCGCGCGCCTCGGCGGCGGAGAGCTCCTCGCGCAGCCGGGTGCGCATCCGGCGGTCGCGGCGGAAGCGGATCTTCGCGATGCAGTCGGCGACCGCACGGCCGCGGTCCTCGTCGGCGACGTCGCCGAGGAGGCGGCGCGCGACGCGGTCGCGCAGCTCGCGCGGGAGCGTCGCGACGAGCCCGGCGCGGTCGGCAGGGGCGGCGGTCGTGAACGCCTCCGCGACCCGCCGCCAGGTGGGATGCTCGAACTCCGCGAGCACGTTCTCCGTCCGCACGCGCTCCGCCACCGCGGCGTCCGCGGCCATGAGCTCGACGAGCAGCTCCTCGGCGCTCCGCGCCGCGTCGACACCGAGGCGCGGCACGGGTGCCGCCGCCTCCGGCGCCCCTTCCTGGCGGAGGATCGCCTCGCTGATCCCGACCCGGTCTGCCGTCTTCTGCACGAGGATGTCGTACTCGCGCGGGTTCCGGACGCGCTTCAGCACCCGCGCGACCTCGCGTGCCGCCTCGGCGCGCCGGCCGACGGCATCGCGGTCGTCGCCGGTCAAGTCGTCGAGATAGGTCTCGACGAGCGGCACCGCCTTCGCGACGCACGCCTCGAACGCCGCGCGGCCGTGCGCGCGGACGAAGGAATCCGGGTCCTCGCCCGCGGGCAGGAACGCCCCCCGGCCCCAGAGCCCGGCCTCGAGGAAGACGAGGAAGCTTCGCGCCGCGGCCTTCCACCCGGCCCGGTCGCCGTCGAAGCAGGCGACGATCGTGTCGCCGCTGATGAGCCGCAGCACGCGGAGCTGGTCGGCCGTGAAGGCGGTGCCGAGCGGCGCCACGACCTCCTCGACACCCGCCTGCGCGAGCGCGATCACGTCCATGTACCCCTCGACCACGATCGCGCGGCCGGCGCGGCGGATCGCCTCGCGTGCCTGCGCGAGCCCGAACACGGTCTGCCCCTTGTGGAAGAGCGGCGACTCGGGCGAGTTCAGGTACTTCGGCGCGTCCGGCCGGACCGCCGGTCCGGGGAGGATGCGGCCGCCGAAGGCGATCACCCGGCCGAAGCGGTCCGTGATCGGGAACATGAGGCGGTCGCGGAAGCGGTCGTACACCGGGTTCCCGCCGTCCGTCCGCTCGCGGCGCGCGAGGAGGCCCACTTCGAGCGCGTGCTCGACGGCGACGCCCTTCGCGCGCAGGTGGCGCGCGAGCGCGTCGCCCGTGGCGGGCGCCCAGCCGATGCCGAAGCGCCGCACGACGTCGTCGCCGAGCCCGCGCTCCCTCACGTAGGCGCGCGCCCGTACCCCGGCCGGGCTCGCGAGCTCCGCCTGGAAGAACGCGGCCGCGATCGCGTTCGCCGCCGCGAGCGGCTCGCCCCGCCGCGCCGGCTCGTCGGCCGCCTCCGGCACGCGCAGCCCGAAGCGCTGCGCGACGCGCCGGACGGCGTCCGGGAAGGCGAGCGACTCGACCTTCATGACGAAGGTGAACACGTCGCCGTGCTCGCCGCACCCGAAGCAGTGATAGAAGCCGCGCTCCTCGCTCACGCTGAAGGACGGCGTCTTCTCGGAATGGAACGGACAGAGCCCGACGAAGGAGCGGCCGCGCCGGCGGAGCGTCACCGTATCGGACACCACCTCGACGATGCTCGCCCGCTCACGCACGTGGCGGATCGCGTCCTCGGGAATGCGCCCCGCCATCGCCCTACGCCGCCTTCTCGGATGCGGCCGAGAGCGCCCGGCCGGCGCTGAACACGTGCGTTGCGAACTCGGCGAGCGGACGCCCGAGCGCCGACGTCTTCACCGCCGCCGTGAGCGACGACGCCGGCAGCCAGTGCTCGAGGAGCAGGAGCCCGAAGCCGAGGAGCGCGGCGCCCTTCGCGATTCCGAACACTCCCCCGGCGGCGCGATTGAGACCGCCGAGCAGGAGCGCACGCACGAGCCGGTCCGCGACGAATCCGACGACGTTCGCCGCGAGGACGGTCGCGACGAAGAGCCCCACGAGCGCCACCGGCCGCGCCACGGCCGGGCGCATCCACTCCGCCGCGACGAGCAGCTCGGCCGCGCGCGGCGCGCCGGCCGCGGCGACGACGACGCCGCCGACGACGCCGGCGAGACCGAACACTTCGCGACAGAGTCCCCGCCAGAGCCCACGCAGGGCGTAGGCGACGAGGAGGACGAGGAGCAGGACGTCGAGGGCGTTCAGACCCCGCTCCCCGGATGCGCCGGGCGACCCGCCCGACGGTTACGCGGTCGTGCGCGCCGCGCGCCGGAGGGCGCGCTTGCGAGCGGCCATCGCCTTCTTCTTGCGCCGCACGCTCGGCTTCTCGTAGTGCTCGCGCTTGCGCAGCTCGGCGAGGATACCCGCCTTCTCGCACTGCTTCTTGAAGCGGCGGATCGCGCTCTCGATGGGCTCGTTTTCCTTGACGCGAACCCCTGCCATGCCGTCGACTCACCCCCTCCCGAGGCGAGAGCCGGCCCTACAGGCATCGCTGCGAGCTCCCGCTGGAGAGGCGCCACCATTAAGGAAAAGGCGTTTGCAGTCAAGGTGAAGTCGGCGAAGACACCCGACCCGGTGACCGCAGCTCCGGATCGCGTCCGGCTCACGGGACCCGAGCGATTTGCAAGAACCGCTCCGGGAAGTCCGTGAAGATGGCGTCGACGCCAGCAAGGCCCAATTGCTCCAGCTCGGCGGGATGATTCACCGTCCACACGCGGAGCGCGAGGCCATGGACGCACGCCATCGCCCGCATGGCGTCGTCCACGCCGTCCTTGCGAACGTGCAAGGCTCTGGCACCAACGCGCTTTGCGCACGCGACGGCGCTCGCCGCGGGCCCCGCCTCCCAGAGCACGGCGATCTCGGCACCGGGCGCCCGCGCCCGCAGCCGTTCGAGCACCCCCAGGTCGAAGGAGGAGAAGACGACCCGGCCGACCGCGCGCGCCGACTCGACGACCGCGAGCGCCGCCGCCTCGAGCCCGTCGGCGCCGACGGGCTTCAGCTCGACGTTCACGGGAAGCGCGATCGCCCCCAGCACCTCCGCGAGCGTCGGGACGCGCGCGCCGGCGAAGGCCGGGGCGAACCAGGCACCCGCGTCGAGGCGGCGGACCTCGGCGAGGGTGCGCTCGCGGAGCGGGCCGGTGCCGTTCGTCGTGCGCTCGAGCGTGAAGTCGTGCATCACGACGACGGCGCCGTCGCGCGTCCGCTGCACGTCGAGCTCGACCATGTCGGCGCCGAGCTCCTCGGCGCGCCGGAAGGACTCGAGCGTGTTCTCGGGTCGCGTTCCGCTGGCCCCGCGATGCCCGATCACGAGCGGCCGCACGGCTCCCCATAGAGAACCGCGCGGCTTTCGGTCAACGCCGTCGGATGGCATGTATCGCCGGTGGACTGGATCGCGCTCCGGCTGGACGTCCCCGCGACGCTCGCGGACGCGGTCGCGAACTTCCTCGTCGAGGTCGGCGCGCCGGGCGTCGTGACCGACGTGCGCGAGGCCGACCGCCCCGCGCGGGCCGACGGGCGCGCCGGCCTCGAGGCGCACGTGCCGCGGGAACGGCACCCGGCCGTCGTCGCCGCGCTCGAGCGCTGGCTCGCCAGCGTCGCGCGCCTCGCGCCGGAGGCCGCGAGCGTGTCGCTCACGAGCGACGACCTTCCCCCCGTCGATTGGGAAGCGGGGTTTCGCCGGCATCACCGGCCCGTCGCCGTCGGCCGGACACTCCTCGTCGCGCCTCCCTGGGACGTCCCCGCCGCGCCCGGCCGCCAGGTGCTCGTGATCGAGCCCGGCATGGCGTTCGGCACCGGGCAGCACGCGACGACGCGCGGCTGTCTCGAGGCGATCGAGGCGGCCGTGGCCGAGGAGACGGTGCGCGCGGCACTCGACGTCGGGACGGGCTCGGGCGTCCTCGCCGCGGCGCTCGTCCGGCTGGGCGTTCCCCGCGTCGTCGCGCTCGACACGGACGCCGCCGTCCTGCCGCTCGCGCGCACGAACCTCGCGCGGAACGGCGCGGGCCGGGCGCTCCTCTTCGCCGGATCGGCCGCCGCGGTCCGCACGCGCTTCGACCTCGTGGTCGCGAACCTCCTCGCCGACGCGCTCGTGCGCGAGGCGCCGGCGCTCGCTCGGACGGTCGCACCGGGGGGCCGCCTCGTCCTCTCCGGGATCCTCGACGTGCAGGCGGCGGAGGTCGAGCGCGCCTATCCGACCTTCCGCCGCCTCGCCACGCACGCGGAGGACGCCTGGCGAACGCTCGTCCTCGCGCGGGAGCCCCGTTAGATGCTGCGCGTGTTCGTCCCGAGCACCGAGGTGACGGACGGCCGGGTGCGCATCACCGGCGCCGAGCTGAAGCACCTCCGCACCCTCCGGCTGGGACGCGGCGCGCGCCTCGTCGTCTTCGACGAGGCGGGGCTCGAGCACGACGTGCGCATCGACAAGGTCTGGGCGCAGGCGGCCGAGGCGACGATCGCAGCGACGCGCCGGCCGGAGCGCGAGTCGCGCCTCGCGCTCCGGCTCGCGCCGGCCCTCCTGAAGGGCGACAAGATGGACCTCGTCATCGAGAAGGCGACCGAGCTCGGCGTCGTCGCGGTGAGCCCCGTCGTCGCCCGGCACTCCATCGCGCGGCGCGCGCCGACCGAGCGCTGGCGGCGGATCGCCCTCGCCGCAGCGAAGCAGAGCGGACGGACGCGTGTCCCGACCGTCGACGAGCCGGTCGCGCTCGCGGCGCTCCTCGCGGCACCACGGCCCGGCCTCGGCGTCGTCGCGTGGGAGGGCGAGACGACGCAGGGGCTCGCCGACCTGCCGGCGGACGCGGGCGCGGCCACGCTCGTCGTCGGCCCCGAGGGCGGGTTCGCGGGCGACGAGGTCGAGCTCGCGCGCCGCCACGGCTTCGTGACCATGCGCCTCGCACCGCGCATCCTCCGCGCGGAAACGGCCGCGATCGCGGCCGTCGTGCTGTGTCAGCAGCGCTGGGGCGACGTCGGCTGAGCGGACGTCGCTTGCCTGGGGCGGCGGCCCCACCTAGCATGCCCGCATGCCCGGGCGGCGGCTGCGTCTCCTCTACGTGATGGACCCGCTCGAGCGAGTCCTGGTCGACAAGGACACGACCTTCGCCTTCATGCTCGAAGGCGAGCGCCGGGGCCACGAGCAGTACGAGTGCGCGGCGACCGACCTGTTCGTCGACCGGACCCGGCCCCACGCCGCGGTCCGCCGGGTGACCGTCCGACGCGCGACGCCGCACTACACGCGCGCGGAGGCGCGCACGGTGCCCCTCACCTGGTTCGACGTCGTCTTCATGCGGAAGGACCCGCCCTTCGACCTCGCCTACTACTTCGCGACGCACCTCCTCGGCCTGGTCGACCCGCGCGTCACGCTCGTCGTGAACGACCCGCAGGGCCTCCGCGAGGCGAACGAGAAGCTCTATGCCCTGCGCTTCCCCGACCTGATCCCCGAGAGCGTGGTCACCGCCGACATCGCGCGTCTGCAGGCGTTCATGGAGAGCCTCGGGGGCGAGATGATCGTGAAGCCTCTCGACGGCTGCGGCGGCGCCGGGGTCT
The DNA here is from genome assembly GCA_035650655.1 of Binatia bacterium. Lineage (GTDB taxonomy): Bacteria > Desulfobacterota > Binatia > DP-6 > DP-6 > DASRHG01. The sequence continues at coordinate 13,484 of DASRHG010000143.1, forward strand.
TCCACCTCCACCGCAACGACCGCAACCTCCACGCCATCCTCGAGACGTCGACCGAGAACGGGACGCGGCTCGTGATGGGGCAGCGGTACCTGCCCGGCGCGCGCGAGGGCGACAAGCGCCTCATCGTCCTCGCGGGCGAGCCGCTCGGCGCGATCCTCCGCATCCCGCGCGAGGACGAGCACCGCGGCAACATCCACGTGGGCGGGCGCGTCGAGCGCGCCACGGTCGACGCCCGCGACCGCGAGATCTGCCGCCGGATGGCGCCGCAGCTCGAGGCCGACGGCCTCTACTTCGTCGGACTCGACGTCATCGACGGGCTCGTGACCGAGGTGAACGTGACGAGCCCGACGGGCGTCCAGGAGATCGACCGCCTGGACGGCGTCTGCCTCGAAGCGCGGGTCCTCGACTTCGTCGAGGCGCGCGCCGCACGTCTCGACCGCTCCGCCGCGCCGCACTGACGCGCGGCACGGCCGCGGCGGGACGCATCGGTTCGCGAGCGGCTCGCGCGTCGCCGCGGACGACGCGCGCCGCCGCGGGTCACTGCGCCGAGAGCGCCGTCGACGCGAGGTAGCGCCAGAGGCTCGTCCGCACCTGCCAGCGGCCGTCCACGCGCTTGCCGATCGCGATCACCCGCCGACGCGGGGTGCTGCTCGTCTTCTCGCCCTTCTTCCGCTGCGTCATCCGCATCCCCTCCTCGGGGAGCGCCGACGAGCGAGATCCGTGCCGCGGGACCACGCGGCAGAAAATGCCGATGCGACGGGCGTTCCGTGCGCGCGCGGCCGCCGAGGGCGTACACGGGCGAACGAATGGCAGGTGCCACGGTACAAGCTTGCGCACTCGCGGACGCGACGCGGGCGCCGCCGGCAGCGACCGTGGCCGGCGTCGCGGCGCGCGTCGCCTCACTCGCCCGGCTTGTCGGGCGTCCGCGGGAGCACGCCGGCGCGGTCGGGCTCGACGTCCGACGGCACGTTGGGCGCCGCCGGACGGAGCGTCGCGGTCCGGATGAGGCGCCGCACGGTGCCGTCACCCGAGCGGATCATCTTCCCCACTTCGCCGACGCCGGTCAGCTCGGCGCCGTCGCCGTCGGTCGCCGCCTCGCCCGCGACGAGCTCGATGCCGCTCGCGAGCCCGGCCAGGAGATCGACCGGCTCGAGCGGGATGGGCGGCTCCTCCGTCGCGCGCCGTCGCCCGCGCCCTCGTCCGCGTCCCATCCCCGCCCCTCGCCCCGGCGCGCTGCCGGTATCACGCGCCGCGCAGGGAGTCCAGGCGCAGCCTGCGCGGGTCGTGGGCCCGGTCGCGCGACGACCACCGACCCGGGAGCGCGGGGCGGTACGCGCCGCAAACCGCCCCCCCACGCGCACCGGCTTCTCGCCTCTTCGACGTCGTGGTAACGACCAACCCGATGGCCGAGATGTGGGCCGTCCGGGCGCACGCGCGAGGCGGTCCCGAGCAGCTCCGCTGGAAGCGGGCGCCTCGGCCGGCGCCGGGACCGGGCGAAGCGCTCGTCCGGGTGCGCGCGGCCGGCATCACGCCGACGGAGCTCGACTGGCGTGCGACGTGGGTCGACCGCGCGGGTCACGATCGCACGCCCGTCATTCCCTCGCACGAGTTCGCGGGGATGGTCGAGGCCCTCGGCCCCGGGGCGACGCACGTCAGCCCCGGCGACGCCGTGTACGGGCTCGTCGAGTTCGACCGCGACGGCGCGGCGGCGGAGTACGTCGCGCTCCGCGCGCGCGACCTGGCGAAACGGCCGGCGACGCTCGACGACGTGCACGCGGCCGCGATCCCCCTCTCGGGCCTGACCGCGTGGCAGGCCCTCGTCGAGCAGGCGCGGCTCGGGCCCGGCGCGCGGGTCCTCGTCCACGGCGGCGCGGGCGGCGTCGGCTCGTTCGCGGTGCAGGTCACGCGCGTGCTCGGTGCCGAGGTGTGGGCGACGGCGTCCGCGCGCGACGTGCCGTTCGTCCGCGGCCTCGGCGCGAGCCGCGTCGTCGACCATCGAGCCGAGCGCTTCGAAGACGTCGTGCGCGACGTGGACGTCGTCGTGGACACCGTCGGCGGCGACACGCGCGACCGCTCGCTCGCCGTGCTCCGGCCGGGCGGGGTGCTCGTGACGCTCGGCGGGCCGCCGCCCGAAGCCGGCCCGCGCCGACCCGACGTGCGCGTCGTGTTCTTCGTCGTCGAGCCCGACCGTGTGGGGCTCGAGCGGCTCGCGGAGCTCGCCGATGCGGGCCGGCTCCGCGCGGAGGTCGCCGGCGTCTATCCCCTCGCGGAGGCGCGGGCGGCGTACGAGCACGGACGCACGAACCATCCCCGCGGCAAGCTCGTGCTGCGCGTCGCGGACGCCTGACCTCACTCCCGGGTTCTAAGGAGCGCCGCGGCAGAGCGCTCGCCGTCCATCGCCGCCGACACGATCCCGCCCGCGGCGCCCGCGCCCTCGCCGCACGGAAAGAGCCCCGGCGCGTCGGGATGCATGCACGTGACGGGGTCGCGCGGGACGCGTACGGGCGCGGACGTCCGCGTCTCGACGCCGACGACGACCGCATCGTTCGCGAGATAGCCGCGCATCGCGCGCCCGAAGGCCCGGAAGGCCTCGCGGAGCGCGGCCGTCACGTCGCGGGGGAGCACGGCGGCGAGATCCGCGGGGCGCACGCCCGGGACGTAGGAGCACGCCGGGAGATCCGCGGACGCGCGGCCGTCCACGAAGTCGACGAGCCGCTGCGCCGGCGCGACGCATCGGCCGCCGCCGGCCGCCGCCGCGGCGCGCTCGACGGACGCCTGGAGCCGAACGCCGACGAGCGGGTCGTCGCCGAGCGCGCGCAGGTCGGCGGCCGTGGTCTCGACGACGATCCCCGCGTTCGCCCAGCGCGACGTGCGGCGCGACGGTGACCAGCCGTTCACGACGACCTCGCCGGGCGCCGTCGTCGCAGGGCAGATGATGCCGCCCGGGCACATGCAGAAGGAGTAGACCGTCCGGCCGCCAACGCGGCGGACGAGCGCGTACGCGGCCGCCGGGAGACCGCGCGGGCGGCTCGGGCAGTGGTACTGGATCGCATCGACGAGGGACTGCGGATGCTCGGCGCGGACGCCGAGGGCGAAGGGCTTCGGCTCGAGCCGGAGCCCGCGGCGGCGGAGGAGGCCGTACACGTCGCGGGCGGAATGGCCGGTCGCGAGGATCACGCCGCGTCCGTCGACCCGGTCGCCGCTCGCCGTCACCACGCCCCGGACGCGCCCGCCGGCGACGACGAGATCCGCGACGCGCGTCTCGAAGCGGACCTCGCCGCCATGCCCGACGATCGTCGTGCGCAGCGCCTGCACGACGGCCGGCAGGCGGTTCGTGCCGACGTGCGGGCGCGCGTCGACGAGGATCTCGGGCGGCGCGCCGTGCTGGACGAGGATGCGGAGGATGCGGCCGACCTCGCCGCGCTTCGTCGCGCGCGTGTAGAGCTTCCCGTCGGAGAACGTGCCCGCGCCTCCCTCGCCGAAGCAGTAGTTGCTCTCGGGGTCGACCGCGCCCTCGCGGTTGAGCCGCGCGACGTCGCGCCGGCGACCGCGCACGTCGCGGCCGCGCTCGAGGACGATCGGGCGGAGCCCGCCCTCGATGAGGCGGAGCGCCGCGAAGAGTCCGGCCGGTCCGGAGCCGACGACGACCACCGGCGCGGCGGCGTGCACGTCGGGCAGCGCGAGCCGCCACGGCGGCTCCGGCGCGGGCACCTCGTCGACCCACGCCCGCACGCGCAGCACCCACGCCGGGGGACGCCGCCGGGCGTCGACCGAGCGCCGCACGATCGCGACGTGCGTCACCCGCGCGGCGGAGACGCCGAGGCGGCGTGCGACGGCGGCCGGCAGCGCGTCCGGCTCGTCGAGGCGTTCCGGGGCGAGCCGGATCTCGAGCTCGCGGATCAGCGCGCGTCCTCGCGGCCGGGCGAGGGGCGGCTCGCCACGCGCGCGGCCTTCGGCGCCGCGATCGCGTCGCGGCCGGCCGGCTCACCGTGGCGGCTTGGGCGCCCCCTCACGCTCGCCCTCGAGGGTGAGGACGATGCCGCCGGCGCCCGACGACCACGATGACCCGCGCCACCGACTCTTTTCTAGGCGCCGCGCGACGCGAGCGTCAATCGGCGCGCGGAGGCGCGCTCCGGCGCCGCGGCTGCACGTGCCCGATGCGGCGGAACCGGTCTCGCGCTACGATGGCGCTCGATGCTCGCCATGCGCCTCCACGCTCCCCGGACCCCGCTCCGCGCGGAGGAGGTGGCCGATCCGGTCCCCGGACCGGACGACGTCGTCCTCCGCGTCGAGGCGTGCGGCGTCTGCCGGACGGACCTCCACGTCGTCGACGGCGAGCTCCCGGACGCCAAGCGTCCCGTCGTGCCCGGGCACGAGATCGTCGGTACGGTGATCGCGAGCGGGGCGCTCGCCCCCTTCCGCCCCGGCGCGCGCGTCGGGGTCCCGTGGCTCGCGTGGACGTGCGGCGTCTGCGAGTACTGCACGCGCGGGCGCGAGAACCTCTGCCCCCGGGCCCGCTTCACTGGATACCAGCGCGACGGCGGCTACGCCGAGCGCACGGTCGCGGACGGCCGCTTCTGCTTCGCGATCCCCGCCGCCTACGATCCGGTCGAGGCCGCTCCGCTCCTTTGCGCGGGGCTGATCGGCCACCGCTGCCTCGTCGCTGCGGGCGACGCCCGGCGGCTCGGGCTCTACGGCTTCGGCGCCGCGGCGCACATCGTCGCGCAGGTCGCGCGGCACGACGGCCGGGAGGTCTACGCGTTCGTCCGGCCCGGCGACGAGGCGGCGCGCCGCTTCGCGCTCGATCTCGGCGCCGCATGGGCCGGCCCCTCGGACGCGCCGCCGCCGCTCGCGCTCGACGCCGCGATCATCTTCGCGCCGGTCGGCGCGCTCGTGCCGGCCGCGCTCCAGGCCGTCCGCCCCGGCGGCGTCGTCGTGTGCGGCGGAATCCACATGAGCGACATCCCGTCCTTTCCGTACGCGGTCCTGTGGGGCGAGCGCGTCGTCCGCTCGGTCGCGAACCTGACGCGCGCCGACGGCGCGGCGTTCCTCGCCGTCGCGCCCACCGTCCCCGTGCGCGTCGCGACCCAGCGGTACCCGCTTGCCGCGGCGAACGCGGCGCTCGACGACCTCCGGCACGGGCGCCTCCGCGGCGCCGCGGTCCTCGTTCCCTAGCGCGTTGCGAGCCGGCGGTCCTGCGTGCGCGGCGCTGGCTCCGCGCGCTCCGGGAGCGGCTGCACCCGGAGCACCCACTCGACGCGCTCGCGCATCGCCGGCGAGGCGTCGTCCTTGAACGCCGCGAGCTCGCGCAGCACGTCGTCGGGGAGCGGGAGGCGGCGCGAGAGGGCGTACGCGGCCCAGAGGCGCGTCGCTTCGTCCGGGACCCGGAGCCCCGCGAGCAGGCGCGGCGTGACCCGTGGGTCGGTCGGCGCGAGACACGCGACGAGCCGGATCCCCTCCGCGTCGCGGAAGAGCGCGTCCGGCAGCTCGTCGGACGCGATCTCGCCGCCGATCGGCTCGTGCTTCGCGATCTCGCACATGATGTCGACGACCTCGGAGGTGAGCGGCTGCGGGAGCAGCTGCCGCGCCCCGTCGACGGCGAGCGCGTGGAACGCGCCGGCCCCGAGCCAGTCGAGCTGGCGGGCGAGATGGGCGACCTCCATCTTCACGGCGGAGACCTGGAGACCGCGGACGAGATCGAGGACCTGCGCGCGCGCACCGGCGTTCTCCTGGATCCGCGCGAAGCGGGCGCGCTCCTCCTCGCCGAACGCGCCGGGCGGGTGACGGGTGAAGAACACCTCGATCGTCGGCACGAACGACAGGAAGTCCGGCCGCTCGACCATCGTCCGCACGACGTCGAGGCGGTCGGCGACGGAACGCGAGTCGTCGTAGAGCCGGCAGACGAGCGCGCGGTCCGCGGCACGACGTTCGGTCGGCGCGAGCCCCGAGGTCTGCACGAGCCCCGTCCGTGCGAACGCGGCGAGCAGCTCGCGGTTCGGACGGGCCGCGTCGTGCGCGTCGTCGAGCCACCGCGCGTAGTCGCCCTTCGCCCGGAAGTAGCGCGCGAGGCGCGGCGCCGTGAGCTCGGCGCGGGGCGCGACGGACGAGAACCCGTAGAGGCGCGGCACGTCGGCGAAGATGCGCCGCAGCGACTCGCGGAAGCTCGGGCCGAGCGGCCCGTAGCGCAGCTCGACGACGCGCTCGGCCGACGCCTGGTCGAAGCCGTGGTCGAGGAGCACCTGGAGGTACTCGCGCGGCGTCCGGCTGTCCTCGTCCTTCGTCGCGAGCGTGTTGCACGCGAGAAGGAAGACCTCCTGCGGCTGGAAGAGCCCGGCGCACCGCGACTGGCAGGACGCCTCCTCCATCTCCTCGAGCGTCACGGACCGCCCCGACCTCCCGAAGAACCGCCCCGCGAACTCGCCCGCGAGCACGACGACGTCGCAGCGGAGGTCGGGTCGACAGGCGTCGAGGAGCGGGTTGCGCTCCGGGGCCGCGTCGCTCGCGGCGATCGGCTCGACGCCGCTCGCCGGACCCGATGCGAGCGGGCGCGGCGTCAGGTCGAGCACCTCGAACGCATCGGGCGGAAGGTGCGATTCGAACACGCCGAGCTCGTCCGGCGTGTTGAAGCTGAACGCGCACACCCGGAACGGCTCGGCGCGGCCGCCCCCGCCGAGGGCGACGACGAACGCGAGCGCGAGCAGCGACCGGGTGGACGAGCGGCAACGCATGGCTGCGCTTCTCCGTGCTACCGACCGTCCGACGATGTCTCAAACCGCGCGGCTTGCGCTTTGTGCGGTGGTGGATGAAACGCCTACGGGGGGAGACGGTGGGGGCGACGCCGATCACAGTATTCGCCGACGGGGCGGCGAAGGGGAATCCCGGCCCCGGGGGGTGGGGGGTCGTCATCGCGACGCCCACCGGCCACGTGACGGAGCTCGGCGGTGCGGAACCGCACACGACGAACAACCGCATGGAGCTGCGAGCCGCAATCGAAGCCCTCCGTCACCTCCGCGCGACGCCGGGTCCCGTCGCGCTGTACACCGACTCCGCGTACGTGATCCACGGCATCCGCGAGTGGATCCACGGCTGGCGCCGGCGCGGATGGCGGACACAGGCGGGCGGCGACGTCTCGAACCGCGACCTCTGGGAGACGCTCGCGGCGCTCGCCGACGCGCGCCGTGCCCACGGCGGTGTGGCGTGGCACTACGTCCGGGGCCATGCCGGCGTCCCCGGCAACGAACGGGCGGACGCGATCGCGAACGGCCAGGCGAGCGGCCGGCCGCCGCGGCTCTACCACGGCCCGCTCGTCCGCTACGACGTCCCGGTCCTCGACGTCCCGGACGACACGCGCCCGCCCGCCCGCTCCGCGACGGCGGCGGCGCGCGCGCCCAAGGCAAAGCCGCACTCGTATCTCAGCCTGGTCGACGGCCGGGTCGCGCGCCACGCGACGTGGGCGGAGTGCGAGCGGCGCGTGAAGGGTCGCTCGGGCGCACGCTGGAAGAAGGCGATGCGCGCCGCCGACGAAGCGGCGATCCTCGCCGCCTGGGGTCGTTCGCCGGACGAGCTCGACGGGGACCGGTAGCCGCGCCCGCGCCGGCTACCAGCGCTCCCGTCGGCCGCGAACGCGCGGCGACCGCTCACGCCGCGCTGCACGTGCACTCCGGCGCGGGCCCCACGCTCACCGTGCACACCGTGCCGCTCGGGGAACGTCCCGCTGGCGCACCGGACCCGGCGGGTCATGGGAAGAAGATGCCGCCGATCGAGACGCCGACGCGCGGGTACGGACTCGCCGCCAGGCGTTCCGGCCACAGGTGGACGGTGGTCGCGTCGATGCGAGGGTACGTGTAGTCGTAGCCCCCGAGGGGACGCGTGGTCGTCCCGTTCAGCGCCCCGGTGACGGTGATATCGCGTCCCGGCACGTAGACGAGCGGGTCGTAAAAGCCGGGCGCGCACGCGATGAATCGGCCGGCGTCCCGATCGGACGGCATGGGGCGCGCCTCCCGGTCGAGCGGGCGGTTCAGGATCTCGAAGCACGTCTGGTCACGACCCGGCGTCGTGCGCACGAGCGTCCCGCCCCAGCGCACGGCCGCACCCTGCTGCGGGCGGGTCTGCGCGTCGCGGACGGTGACCGGATCGAAGCGTCCCGCGAGGTTCGCGGGAGGGCGGGTGCAGGCGGCGAGGGCGAGCGGAACGAGCACGAGCGCCAGGCGACGCACGCCTCCCCTTCCCAGAGCGCTCGAGGGACCGCCATCACGTCCCTCGGGCGGGGTCCCCGGCGCCGGCCGAGTGGCCGGCGCCGGGGATGTCGACGGAGGAAGTGCTTACGGAGCGGAGACGAACTGCGAGTTACCCGGCAGGCTCACCGAGCCCGGGCCCGGGAGATCCCCGAGGCTGTCGAGCGCGGCGCTGTTCGTCTTCGGAATGCAGAAGTTGCTGACGAGCGTGCCGGGGTGCGGCATGCCGTCGGTCAGGTCACCCGGCGCGGAGCCGTTCTGCGTGATGGCCTGCGTCGTGGCCTGCCCGAACGCGCCCGGATGGTTCTGGCCCGGGCAGAAGTTGCCGTCGGCAGCCGTGACGGTGTTCGCGCCGGTCGTGAGTGGCGTGAGGTCGACGGGCAGGGTGGCGACGAACAGCGCGGGACTCGGCGGGCAGTCGAGGCTGGTCAGCGTGCTCGTCGACGTGGTGCAGGCGCCTCCCGCGTTCGCGCCCCAGTTGCAGGTGCCGGCCTCGCAGTGCGGACACACCGTCGGCTGGCCGAGGGTCAGGTAGACGCGCGAAGCGAGGGAGATGCTGAGGCTCGACTCACCGGTCGAGAGGTCGATGGTCCCGCTCCCGTCGGCCGCGAACGTGTTCACGACGCAGCTCGAGGGGAAGCCGTTCACTTCGACCGGCGGTCCGAAGAAGCAGTTCGGGTCGAACGCGCAGCCCCCGGGCGTGCCCGCGCACTCGACGTCGCTGGTGCACTCGACGCTCGGATCGTTGGCGCAGTGCCTGGTCGCGTTCGGGCCGCGCGAGCAGTCCGCCGGGCCCGTGCCAAAGCTCGCGGTCAGGTTGACGCCGTCGGTCGTGTTGAGGATCGACGTCGCGTTGTCGGGCACCTGGGACGCGCGGAGCCCCGAGTTGCCACCACCGATGTAGAGGCAGCCGAGGCCGAGGTCCGTTATCTTCGTGCCCATCGTGTCCGAGTCGATCTCGCCGGAGAAGGGCGCCGCCGGCGGCTGGTTGAGGCTCGCCCCGCCGCAGTCCGTGGTGCCGAGCGAGGTGGTGAAGCTCACGTGCTCGCCGAGCGGCGGTGCGGTCGTCGTGGTGGTGCTCGTCGTCGTCGTCGTCGTCGTGGTGGTCGAGGGCACAGTCAGAGCGCGCCAGAGCGCCTGCGCGAACGCCGTATTCGCCGTCTGGAGCGGGGCCACCCCCGCTGCGTCGGCGCAGTTCTTGAGCGCCTGCGCCAGCGACTTTCCGGCCTTCGTGAGGCACGTGTTGCTGGCGATCGCCCCGTGACGCGCGCCGTCCGAGTAGCAGTTCGTGGCCGTGAGCGCGTTGCGGCCCGCCGCCGAGAGCTTCCGGCTGTCGCAGATGTCCGGGCCCGGGGCTCCGCCGTTGACGGCCTGGAGGAGGTCGCTGATGTACTGGTCGACCGCGGCCTCGATGCTCTCCGCGTCCGCGTCCGTGAGGCAATCGCCCTGCTTCTGCGCCTTCTTCATGGCGGTGGCGAAGCTCTTCTCGGCCGCGGCGAGGCACTTCTCGTCGACCGGGACCCCGCGCAGGACCGCGCGCGAGTAGCAGCGCGCCTTCGCCTTCGCCTTCTGGGCGGCGGCGTGGAGCGCGAGCCCAGCGCACGAGCTCGGCCCCGTGCCCACGGGGACGAAGGCGATGTTGTCGGCGATCAGGACCTCCACCCCGAAGAAGAGGAAGCCGGGGTCGCCACAGCTGTGGCTCGTCGTCAGGATCACCTTCGAGGCGCCCGGCGCCGGGATGTCGAGCGCGGCCGTGACCTCCGTGTGCGACGGAAAGGGGTTGCCGTCGTCGAAGAAGGCCGGGATGGTCGTCGCGTTGCTCGCGAGCGTATTCCCGTCGGCGTCCTGCGCCTCCAGGAAGATCTGCTCGCCCTTGCAGTCGATCGTGGACGTGCCGCCATCGATCTGGAAGTGCGAGATCGGCGGATAGAAGCTCATGATCTCCGGGGACTGCATGAGACCGCCGGACCCGTTCGGGAACGCGCTGACGAAGATCATGACGTTCGGCTTCGATTCGCCGGGGAGATCCTCGGCGATGCCGGCGATGGGGGCGCCGTTCGCTCCGAAGCCTCCGAAGGTGATGCCGAGGTCGGTGTACTCGTTCTCTGCGCGGTGGAGCAGCGTGATGTCGTCCGGAAACGGCCTGTCGTCGAAGTTGACGATGACGGCGTTGGGCGGTGGGGGGACGAGCTGGCCGGTGGCGACGGTCGCCATGGCCGTCAGAATCGCGAGGCCTGCAACGGCTGGAATTCTCAGTCTCATGTAGATCCCTCCATGTGTACACGAGCCGCCGGCTCATCGCCGGCGGTGCCTTGGTTCGCCGACGTCAGCTTGTGGCTACATGACGACCTCCTCCCGCGGCCCCGATCGACCTCCGAAGGCAGGAGGTCGCGCGCGACGAGGGATCGAGCGGACTGCCGATGTGCGCACCCCGATCACCTCGCTTTCTCGCGATGTGCCAGCGTTCTTAAAATCCATACTGACATGTCGGTCTACGGTCCCCTACTCCGGCGCCGAGTCGCGTGTCAACGAAAATTCGCCCCGACGACTGCATGCGGAGGAGGTGCGCGCGTCGGGCACCGGGGACGCGCGAGCCGGCGTCGCCACTCGCCGCCGAGCGCGGCGGCGGTCAGCTCGTCGGGCGGGCCGGCGGCGGCGTCGAGCTCAGGCGCACGAGGGAGAGCGGGCCGCAGGGCCGTGCCCGGCCCGCATATCCGGCCGGCCCTTCATGCGGGGCCGGACTGCGACGCCGGAGCCGGAGCGGAGGGAGCCGTCGAGGGCAGGGGATCGGCTGTGGACGGCCGACGCCCCGGGCTCAGCCGGCGAGGTGGTAGACGAAGTCGAAGGCCGTCCCCTGCGGGTTGTGGGCCTTGAGCTCCATCCAGCCGCGCGCCTTCCGGTAGGCCCCGGTGCCGCCCGTGACGGCGAGCGTGCTGTCCTGCGCGTCGTAGAACGGGCCTTCGACCGTGATCTGCCCCTCGGCGAGGAAGATCGTCCAGAAGCACTCCCACGCCTGGCCGGCGACGGTCCGGATGCAGAAGCCGTTGTCGGTGGCGACCTTCGTCGCGTCCGCCTCGTCGAAGACGTCGTTCGCGAACGTGAGGAGATCGCCGGCCGAATCGCCGGCGGCACCGGTGTCCGTCACCGTGTCGCTGTCGGCGTGCTCGACGACATGGATCGTCTTCTTTCCCTTCCCCGCCGGGCTCGCACGGAGCGAGCCGGCGGCGAGCAGCGCGGCCGCGGCGATGAGCAGCAGAACGTGGCGCATCGGGGACCCTCCTTTGGCCGCGAGGCGTACACCGGATGCGGCGCGCGGGTCGATGGGGTGCCCTCGGTCCCGAGCGCGGGCGTTCAGCGCACGGACGGAGGCGGCTTCCGTCCGCCGGTGATCGACGTCGAGAGCCGTGCACGGTACGTCCACGCATGCGGGACGTCGCCGTGAGCATCCGCCGCGAGCATGTCTGGATCGCGGTGGTCGGCATCTCCGGATGAGCGCCGTGGTGCTCACCACGGAGCGTCTGCGTCTCCGGCCGTTCGCGCGCGACGACGTCGACGCGCTCCAGGCGCAGTGGACGCAGCTCGACGTGCGCCGGTACCTGTGGGACGGCCGCGTGATCGCGCGCCCGGAGGTGGTCGCTGTCGTCGAGGAGAGCATCGCGTCGTTCGCGACACGGGGCATCGGCTTCTGGGTGATCGAGGCGCGAGGAGCGGCAATCCCCGTCGGCTTCGTCGGATTGCGCGCGATCCCAGGCACCGCGGACATCGAGCTGTACTACGGCCTCGAGCCCGCGCACTGGGGCTGCGGCTTCGCGACGGAAGCATCCCGCGCGGTGCTCCGCTACGCCCTCGAGGCGGTCGGCGTCGAGCACGTCTACGTCCGCATGGACGGACCGAATCTCCGCTCCGTCGAGGTGACGAAGCGCCTCGGTGCGGACTGGGTTCGCACCGAGGCGACGGGCGCCTTCGGGTCGACGCTCGTGTACGTCGTGCGCCGCGCCGGCGTATCCTGACGTTGCGTCCTGCCATTCCGGCGGGTTGCGACGCCGAGGCGAAGGATCACGTGACGTGTCGATTCGGGGGCGCGCGGCCGGCGTTCCGCATCGAGCGCTCGATCACCGTCGCGGCCGCGCGGCGCGCGCGTTCGCGCAGGTGAACGACGTCCACGCCTGGGCCGCCTGCTCGCCGGACGAGAAGAACGACCCCATGCAGCGGACGTTCGACGCGCCGCGCTCGGGAGCCGGCGCGACCTACGCGTGGGCCGGCAACCGGGAGATCGGCGAAGTGCGCATGACGATCGGGCGCAGCGGCGTCCAGCTCTTCGTGGACATGGACGCCATGGTGGGCGCCGACTTCGAGCACAGCCTCGCCGCGCTGAAGGCGGTCGGCGAGGGCGGCTCCGGGGCGAGCGCCGAGGCAACGCCGCTCGACGGAGGCCGATCGCCGAGGTTCGGGCCGGTCACCCCGTGCCGGCGCCGTTCGAGGAAGCGTCGCTCGCCGTCGTTGGCGGCGAGCGGGATCGCGCGGCGATAAGGCCCGGCGGCCTCCGCGAGCCGGCCGTGGGGCGGAGGAGATCGGCGCGCGCCGCGACGAGGAGCGGACGGTCGGAAAGGTCGCGCCGCGCCTCGAGCGCGTCGAGCCGCTCGAGCCCGCGCTCGGGATCGTGAGACCGCCGAGCCTCCGGCGCGCGAGCGCCACCTGGGCTTCGGGGAGCGCCGGATGGCCGCACGTGAAGAGCAGGCGGAGGAGGTCGTTTTCGACCGGGCGATCGTCGTCCTCGCCTGCGCCGCCCCCTCGCTGGCGGCGATCTCCGCCAGGGCGCCGAGCTTCTCGCCGGCGAGGCTCGCGCGGCGCGTGCGGTCGATCGCCTCGTGTGTGATAGACCGCCTCCATGGAGCACGTCGCGACCGACCTGCTGACCCCGGCGCATCGAGACCTGGCCGAGCAGGCGCGCCGGGATTTCGCCGCGCTCGAGCCGGCGGCCGCGCCGATGAGCGACGAGGAGCTCGTGCGCCGGGTCGCCGCTCTCCGGTACTACGACGTCCTCGTCCCCGCGGAGTGGGGCGGCCGGGCCGCGTCGGTGGACGTCCGCAGCGTGTGCGTCCTCCGCGAGGAGCTCGCCTACGTCAACCCGGCCGCGGACTCGGTGTTCGCCGTCCAGGGCCTCGGGAGCCACCCCGTCCTCCTCGGCGGCAGCGCCGCGCAGAAGCGGGAGCACCTGCCCCGGGTCGCGCGCGGCGAAGCGCTCTTCGCCTTCGCGCTCACGGAGCCCGAGGCCGGCTCCGACGTGGCGGCGCTCGCGACGGCGGCGCAGCGGACCGCGAGCGGCTACGTCCTCTCCGGCCGCAAGCGCTTCATCTCGAACGCCGGCGTCGCGACGCACTACACCGTCTTCGCGCGCACCGCGCCCGGGCCGAAGGGCATCTCGGCCTTCGTGATCGCCGCGGACACCCCCGGGTTCCGGGTGGCGGCGCCGATGCGTCTCATGACCGAGCACCCGATCGGCGAGCTCGAATTCGACGGATGCGCCGTCACGGAGTCCGCCCGTCTCGGCCACGAGGGCGACGGGATGCGTCTCGCGCTCGGCACCCTCGACGTCTTCCGCTGCACGGTGGGCGCGGCGGCCGTCGGGATGGCGCGCCGCGCCCTCGACGAGGCGCTCGCGTACTCCCGCGGCCGTCGGCAGTTCGGGGCGCCGCTCGCGGACCTCCAGGCGGTGCAGGCGCTCCTCGCCGACAGCGCGGTCGAGCTCGACGCCGCGCGCCTGCTCGTCCAGCGCGCGGCCGCGGCCAAGGACGCGGGGGCGGCGCGCGTCACCTACGAGGCGGCGGCGGCGAAGCTCTTCGCCACCGAGGCGGCGCAGCGCATCGTCGACCGCTGCCTCCAGATCCACGGGGGCAACGGGGTCGTGAAGGGCTTCGCCGTCGAGCGCCTCTACCGTGACGTCCGGGCGCTCCGCATCTACGAGGGAGCCTCGGAGATCCAGCGGCTCGTCATCGCGCGGCAGCTGCTGCGGGCGTGAGGGCAACGGCCCGCCGTGCCGCCGAAGAGCGCGGCCGTGGCGCGGGCCGTCCCCTCGACCGCGTCTCTCCTGCCGCCAGGCGTGCCCTTCCCGCTCGGCGATCGCCACGGTAGACGCGTGCGAGGCGACGAGCCCCGAGGCGCCCGGACCGAGCACGACTCCGCCGGTGAGGTAGGCGAGGAGATCGGCTGGTGGAGGAGCTGCGCGACGACCGCGCGGGCGGTACACCGCGCGCCGCCCGCGGCGACCTTCCCGGCGGGCAGCGACGTGCGCCGGCTAGGCCTTCGGCTTCGGCTGGGCCGCGGCGGTGCCGCGGAAGCCCGCGCGACGCTCCGCCTCCTCGGCGGCCCTCTTCGCCTCTTCCTCGCGCCCGACGTCGATGACGACGCCCGCGCCGCGCGCCTTCTCCGCACCCCGGCGGGCCTGCTCGCGCCAGTCGTGCACGATGTCCGCCGCCGTCTCGCGCCCGCCGAGGCCGAAGGACAGCCCGAGCGCGAGGGCCAGCGCGCCGACGAAGGCGATGAACAGCGCGTTGACGAGCGTCTGAGCGACGCCGATCTGGTTCACCGCCACGATGATCGCGAACGCCCAGACGAGAACGGACGCGACGTTCGCCAGGACGTTCGG
>DASRHG010000144.1:0-41957 GCA_035650655.1 Binatia bacterium
GTGACGCTCCACCCGATCATCCTCTCGTTCACGCCGCCGCCGGAGGAGAACGTCTCCGGGGAGGGTCGGCTCGAGCGGTTCATGTCGTGGATGATGGTGGTGGCGGTCGCGTGGCTCTTCGCGCTCTACGGCCACCTCCGGCTGGGCCCGATCCCGCCGATGGTCGCCGTCGCCTCGTTCTTCGGCTTCGGGCTCCTCGGCGCGGCGTTCGACGCGGGGCTCGGCTGGGCGCCGCCCGTCTACCGGCACCTCGGCGTCGCGATCAGCCGCGCGACGGCCGCGTTCGGCGCGTGCTTCGGCCGCGTCTACGTCGCCATCGAAGCGGCGCTCGTCTGGCTCGCCCACGGCGCGCGCCGCTGGGCGATGGCGGCGGCGCTCGTCCTCCTCCTCGGCTTCGGGCTCTACTTCCAGCACTCGCTCAAGGTCGGCGACATGACGATGGGCGCGGCGCTCCTCTACCCGAGCCATCCCTACAACGTCGCCTCGCGGAAGGTGAACGAGGAGTTCCTCGGCGCGAACCAGCTCGTCATCATCGCCGAGGGGGCCGCGTGGTGCACGCGCGGCGGCACGCCGTGCGTGGGCGAGGGGTGCACGCGCTGCTTCCCGGAAGAGGAGCACCAGTGCCCCGTCGGCGAGAAGTGCGTGCAGCGCGAGGGCGCGATCAAGAGCGCCCGGACCCTCACCGAGCTCGACCTCTTCGCGCACTACATGGCCCAGCAGCCGGAGGTCGGCGGCACGGTGACGGCGACGACGCTGCTCAAGAAGATCTTCCGGACCTTCCACGAGGGCGACCCGAAGTGGGAGATCCTCCCGACGCGCGACGAGCACATCAGCCAGCTCTTCTTTCTGCTCACGTCGGGGACGCGGCGCGGCGAGATGGACCGCTTCTTCGACATCAACTACACGAACGCGACGATCGCCGTCTTCTACAAGGACTACACCCACGAGACGATCGAGCGCTCGATCGCGCGCGCGAAGGAGTACATCGCGGCGCACGGCGCCGACTCGCCGAACGTCCGCTACCGGCTCGCCGGCGGGCTGATCGGCATCCTCGCCGCCGTCAACGAGGAGGTCGAGTGGTCCTACCGCTGGAACCTCGTCCTCATCCTCGTCGTCGTCTTCCTCCTGAGCCTCGCGACGTACATGTCGTTCCTGGGCGCGCTCATCGTCATGCTGCCGTCGCTCGTCGCGCAGCCGCTCTCCGAGGCGGTCATGTACCTCCTCGGCATCGACTTCAACATCAACTCGCTGCCGGTCGCCGCGGTCGGCATCGGCATCGGCATCGATTACGGCTACTACGTGCTGTCGCGGATCGTCGAGGAGCTGGTCGCCGGGGAAGGCTTCGACGTCGCCATCCGGCGCACGTACGAGACGACGGGGAAGACCGTGCTGTTCACGGGGGTGTCGCTCACGGCGAGCATCATCTTCTGGGTGTTCTTCCCGATGAAGTTCCAGGCGGACATGGCGCTGCTGCTCGTGCTCCTCCTCGGCTTCCACCTGATGGGCGCGCTCATGTTCATCCCGCCCATGGTGTCGCTGTTCCAACCGAAGTTCGCGATCAAGTACGCGGAGCGCCGGCGCATCCGAGCCGAGGAGGCGGCGGCCGCCGAGGCGCTCGCCGGCCAGGTGCGCGCCGCCGGTCGATAGGGGAGAGGAGGCGTTTCCACATGCGGAAGAGATACGCGGCGATCGCAGCGGCGGCACTCCTCGTCGCCGCGCCGGGGCCCGGCGCGGCGCTCGAGCCGGGGGCCGTCGTCGACCAGACGACCGTCGACCAGGTGAAGGACCTCCTGCCGCCCGAGATCTACACCCACTACAAGAAGGGCGACTACGTGAACCCGCTGGTCGAGTTCCCGAACAGCCGGTGGCGGTGGGACGACGGCTTCGAGGAGGCGACGAAGGCGAACGGCGAGCGGCTCGTGCTCGACGAGCACAAGCAGCCGGTCGACAAGACGACCGGGAAGCGGCCCGACTACGTCCAGGGGCTGCCGTTCCCCGACATCCGCGAGGACGACCCGGACGCCGGCTACAAGGCGCTCTGGAACCTCGACTACGCGTACTACACGGGCGGCAACAGCCACAACCTCGTGCTGCTCAACTGGGTGAGCCGGAGCGGCCTCGACCGCGCCGCCGTGCAGGACGTCTACTTCCTCTACTACGACGGCCAGCCCCGCCATCATTCGCCGCCGAAGAACCCGGAGAACCTCCTCTTCCAGTTCCTCGCCGTCACGACGAGCCCGGCCGACCTCCAGGGCACGGCCGCGCTCGGCTACCGCTACAAGGACCCGACCAAGCGCGACATGTCGTGGGCGTACGTGCCGGCGCTCCGCCGCGTCCGGAGCGTGTCGCCGGCGAACCGCTCCGACGGCTTCCTCGGCTCCGACCAGAGCCAGGACGACGGCTTCTTCTTCGACGGGAAGCCCGAGGACTTCGAGTGGAAGATCGTCGGCCACCGCGAGCAGCTCCGCTACGTCGACCCCGACAGCATCGCCGGCAAGGTGCAGCGGAAGGCGCTCCCCGGCGGCGGCTGGCGCACCATCTCGATCAACAACGACCGCTGCGTCGGCTACATGGTGAAAGGGTGGAAGGGCGTCTCGTGGGCGCCCACCGCGGCCGCGCTCGCGAAGCGGCGCTTCTGGGTCCTCGAGGGCGTGCCGAAGGACAAGTACTACCTCTACGGGAAGCTCGAGCTCTGGATCGACGACGTCACCTGGCAGGGGGCGTGGAACCGGAAGTTCTCGTGGCGCGGCGAGCTCCTGAACGACTACGAGATCTCCGGCTATGCGACGGCGCCCTACGACGAGCACGAGCGCTGGTGGGGCTCGACGTACTCGATGCAGCTCTCGGAGAACCTGAAGGCGGACCGGGCGACGGTGTCGGGCCTGAACCCCCCGGGCGCGGATCCGCCGAACGACCGCCGCATCCCGCTCGAGCCGTCGTTCTTCGACTACCAGTCGCTCAACCGCTTCGGGAAGTGAGCGCCGCGACGCGTGGACTTCCGGCTCTCTGACGCCGAGGCGCGCTTCCAGCGCGCGGTCCACGACTGGCTCGTGTCGAACCTCCCGCCGGGCTGGGGGACGCCCGCGTACCGCACGCCCGAGGATCCGGCGGCGAAGGTCGCGTTCGCCCGCGCCTGGCAGCGGAAGCTCCACGAGGGCGGGTGGGCGGGGCTCGCGTGGCCGCGCGAGTACGGCGGGCGCGGCGCCTCCCCGCTCGAGCAGTTCCTCTTCGCCGAGGAGTACACGCGCGTCGGCGCGCCGCCGATGATCGACATCGGCGTCGGTCCCGGGCTCGTCGGGCCGACGCTCATCCACCACGGCACCGAGGCGCAGAAGCGGCGCTTCCTCCCGAAGATCCTGACCGGCGAGGAGGTCTGGTGCCAGGGCTTCTCGGAGCCGAACGCGGGCTCCGACCTCGCGAGCTGCCGTACGCGCGCCGAGCTGCGGGGCGACGCGTTCCACGTGACGGGGCAGAAGATCTGGACGAGCTACGCGCGCTTCGCGGACTGGTGCATCCTCGTCGCGCGCACCGACGCTCACGCGCCGAAGCACAAGGGCCTCACCTTCCTCTTGGTCGACATGAAGTCGCCCGGCATCACGATCCGCCCGCTCGTCGAGATGACGGGGGTGGCGTGGTTCAACGAGGTGTTCTTCGACGACGTCGTCGTCCCGCGCGAGCACATGGTGGGTGCGCTGAACGACGGCTGGACGATCGCGATCACGACGCTGGCGCACGAGCGCGCGGGCTCGGCGCCGCACGCGCGGCTCGCCGCCGAGCTGCGTGACGTCCTCGACCTCGCGCGCCGCGCGGTGCGCGACGGCATACCCGTCCGGCGCGACCCGCGGTGGCGGCAGCGGATCGCCGCGATCGTCGTCGAGAACGAGATCCTCCGCCTCCTCGCGTACAAGCAGGTGAGCGAGATCATGCGGACGGGCCAGCCGGGGCCCGAGGGGTCCTGCCTGAAGCTCGTCTGGAGCGAGCTCGACATGCGGATGAAGGCGCTCGCGATCGAGATGGAAGGGCCGTACGCGGCGCTCGAGCGCGGCGCGGCCCGCGCGATCGACGGCGGGCGCTGGCAGTACGAGTACCTCTGGTCGCGCGCGGCGAGCATCTACGCCGGCACGTCGGAGGTGCAGCGGAACATCATCGCCCAGCGCGTGCTGGGCCTCCCGCGAGGTTGACCCGATGGCGCGCTCCACCCCGATCGTCGACGTCTGGACCCAGTACCTGCGCCCGACCGCGCCCGGGACGAACCCCGCCGGCGAGAACGTCTTCCGCAACTACGGGATGCTCGAGGAGTACCACGGGGGCACGAACCTCGAGCGGATGATCGAGCGGATGGACGCGGCCGGCGTCGCGGTCGCGCTCATGGCCGGCGACAACGAGGCCGTCGCGAAGGCGATGAACCGCTTTCCGGGCCGGATCTACGGCCAGTACCACGCCGACCCGACGCACGTCATGAAGGCCGTGCGCGAGCTGGAGCACTACGTGCGGAGCTGCGGCTTCGTGAGCCTTCGCATCGAGCCGTTCCTCTGGCGGAAGCCGCCGACCGATCGCACCTACTACCCGCTCTACGCGAAGGCAGTCGAGCTCGACGTGACCTTCCAGACCCAGGTCGGCGAGACGGGGCCGCTCTACCCGTCGGAGACCGGCCGCCCCCTCTACATCGACGAGGTCGCGCTCGACTTCCCGGAGCTGCGCATCGTGTGCGGGCACATCGGCATCCCCTGGACGGAGGAGATGCTCGGCGTCGCGTTCAAGCACGCGAACGTATGGATCGACACCTCGGCGCGCGTGCCGAAGCACTGGCCCGAGTCGTTCGTGAAGTTCCTCCGCACCTACGGGAAGGACAAGGTGTGCTTCGCGACCGACTATCCGCTGCTCCAGTGGGAGCGGGTTCTTCCCGAAGTCGACGCGATGGCGCTCCCGCCGGACGTCCAGCGCCGGTTCCTGCGCGACAACGCGGTGCGGGCGTTCAAGCTCCCGCTCTGAGATGTACGACACCGAGGACGAGCTCGCCGCGCTCCAGGCGCTCCTCGACCGGAGCCAGGCGCGGATGAGCGCGTACATGCGCACCATCCTCACCGCGAACCGCCGCCTCTCCGCGCGCCAGCTCGTCACGTACCTGAAGGGCGTGAAGCACGTCGCCGTCGCCACCGTCACCGCGGCGGGCGAGCCCCGCGTCGCGCCGATGGAGGCGCTCTTCGTGCACGGGCGCTTCCACCTGGCCACGGGCGCGGGCGCGGCGCGGGTGCGCCACCTCCGTCGCCGTCCGGGGGTGAGCCTCACGCACTTCAGCGGCGAAGACGTCGCGATCACGGTGCACGGCCGCCCGGCGCTCCTCCCACACGACCATCCCGACGTCCCCGCGCTCGAGAAGGTCTACGTCGAGGTCTACGGCTCGAGCCCGTTCGCGTGGGCGACGGACGTCCTCCTCGTGCGCGTCGACCCCGTGACGATGTACGCGCACGCCTCCGAGCCGGGCAGGTTCCCCGAGGGCGCCACCGCGCCGCCGGCGCGCCCGCGCCCCGTGCTCGTGCGCCGGGGCTGATGCTTGGCGCAGGGCTTGCTCGCTTCAGGCCCGACAACGCGCACGCAGGAGGTGACCATGACGACGCGAAACGCGATCGTGGCTTCGCTGCTCGCCGCCGGCCTGATCGCCGGCTGCTCGCAGACCGGCAGCCGGGGCGATCAGGGCGACTACGGCGCCGGCGGCGGAGGTGGCACGTACGGCGCGCCGCCGGGCGGCGGGACGATGGGCGGCTCGGGCGGCGGCGGCACGACGGGCGGCCCCGGGTCGGGCGGCCCGGGCAGCGGGACGTCGAGCCCCGGACGCTGAGCGCCGTCGGGCTGCGCGGCAGGCGACAACGGCGCCGACGGGGAACCCGACGGCGGCGGCGCGAAGCGCGCCTCCGCGCCGTCGCCGTCACCCCGGCTTCACGAGCGCGAGCACGAAGCGGTCGCTCGTCCCGCGCCGCTCCCGGCCGTGCGCGGCGACGCGCTTCGCGATCCGTTCCGCGGGCGGCCGGGCGGCGAAGCGGTCGAGAACGAGCCGGTTGTTCTGCGCCCAGACGACACCGGTGGGCCCGACGGCGCGCCGCGTGACACAAGGGGCGCGGTCTGCTTGCGTCGCCCCATGCGGGCGACGACACTCGCGCGTCGTGACGCCCGACTACTCGATGATGGAGCCCGCCCTCGCGTTCCTCGCGGCGTACGGGCCGGACCTCCAGAACGGGCTCACGAGCCACGCGCCGATGGCGGTCGAGGCGCTCGCCGCGCTCGGGCGGGCAGAGGCGGTGATGCCGTGGCTCGAGACGTACCGGAAGGGCCTCCTGCCCGCGCCGCCCCGTCGCGAGCGGATCCCGCGCGACGGCTGGCGCGCGCCGCTCGGGCGCGAGGACCGGTTCGCCGACTGGACGGCGCTCCTGGCCGACGAGCTGGAGGAGGCGCCGTGGCCGGCGGTGCTCGCGCGCTGGACGGCGCGCCTCGCCCCCGGCATCTGCGCGTCCGCGACCCACGGCGTCATCCGGACGGCGCACGCCGCGCGGAGCCTCGGCGAGGCGGAGACGCCCGCCCGCCGGCGCGAGCTCGCGTGCGGCCTTGCGTACTGGGCCGCGGCCTACCAGACGCTGCCGGGGGCCGGCGGCCCGGGGACGCTCGCGCCCGCAGAGGCGATCGCGTGCGTCGGCGTCGTCCCGCCCGCCGAGCGGACGTTCGACGGGACGATCACGGGCTCGCTCGCGGCGCTCGACCGCTTTCCGCCGTTCGCGGCGGCGATCGGGCTCGTCGACGTGAGCGGCGACCCGGCGCACGTCGTGTCGGCGCTCACGGAGACCTTCGCGCGCGTCTCCCTGGCGAACACGCACGACCTCCTTTCCGCCATCACCTTCGTTCACGGCGTGACGAGCGCCACCGCCCTGCGCTCGCTCCTCCCGCACCTGCCCGACGCGGTCGCGCGCGATGCGCTCCGCTACGCCTGGCAGGCGGGCGCGGCGCTCTACGCGGCGTTCGCGACCGCGCCGCCGGCGCCCGCCGACGTGGAGCCGCCGCGCGAGTCGCTCGAGACGCTCGTCGACATGGCGATCGCGAACGGCGACGAGCACGCGATCAAGATGACGGAGGCGTGCGTCCGCGAGCACGCGCTCGCGCCGTCGCCCGTGTACCTCGCCGCCGCCCGGCGCGCGCTCGATTGCCTCGCCGCGGCCTGATGGCGTCGCCTTGACGCTCGCGCGCGGCGCGCAGTAGAGCGGGCGGATGGCGGACACGCAGTCGCTCGTCTTCCGGGTCGAGAACGGCGTCGGATGGGTGGTCCTCAACCGGCCCGAGGCGCGGAACGCCATGAACGCCGAGATGCGCGAGGCGTACCTCGCGGCGCTCGCGCGCTGCGGCGAGGACCCGGAGATCCGCGCCGTCGTGCTGACCGGCACCGGGAAGGGCTTCTGCACGGGCGCCGACCTCTCGGGCTCGCGCGCCGCGACCGGCGCCGCCGGCCCGCCGCACCCCGGCGCCACGCGCGACGCGATGCGGCCGAGCCAGCGCGTCATCCGCGCGCTCTGGGACCTCGAGAAGCCGGTCGTCGCGGCCGTGAACGGCGTGGCCGCGGGGCTCGGCGCGCACCTCGCGTACGCGTGCGACCTCGTCGTCGCGGCGGAGGACGCGCGCTTCATCGAGGTGTTCGTCCGGCGCGGCATCGCGCTCGACGCGGGCGGCGGCTTCCTCCTCCCCCGGCACGTGGGGCTCCACAAGGCGAAGGAGCTGGTCTTCTTCGGCGACGACCTGTCGGCGGCGGACGCGGAGCGGCTCGGCCTCGTGAACGAGGTCGTCCCCGCCGCCGACCTCGAGCCGACCGCGCGCGCGTGGGCGGAGCGGCTGGCGCAGGGGCCGACGTTCGCGATCGGGCTCTCGAAGCGGCTCTTGAACCGCTCGCTCCAGGCCGACCTGGACGCGCTCTTCGCCGAGGAGGCGTTCACCCAGGCGCTCGTCGCGAACAGCGAGGACATGCGCGAGGGGATCCGCGCCTTCATGGAGAAGCGGCCGCCGGCGTTCAAGGGACGGTAGCGCGAGGCCGCGCGCTCCTTGCGGTCGCGCGGACCCCTGGCGTACCGTGCGGCGCATGTCCGACGACCTCTTCGGCACCCCCGAGCACCGGATCTTCCGCGACACCGTGCGGAAGTTCGTCGAGGAGGAGCTCGCCCCCCGCGCGCGCGAGTTCGACCAGATGGGGCGCATCGACAAGGCGCTCTACCGGAAGATGGGCGAGCTCGGGCTCCTCGGGCTGCGCTACGACCCCAAGTGGGGCGGCGCCGGCCTCGACTGGACGTACACGGCGATCCTCTTCGAGGAGATCGCCCGCGCCGACAACGCGGGCGTCGGCATGGGGATCAGCGTTCACACCGACATGGCGACGCCGTCGCTCCACCAGTTCGGCTCGGACGAGCTCCGCCGGCGCTACCTCGTCCCGGCGATCCGGGGCGAGATGGTGTCGGCGATCGCCGTCACCGAGCCCGACGCCGGCTCCGACGTCTCCGCCATCAAGACGCGCGCCGTCCGCGACGGCGACGACTGGGTCATCAACGGCCGGAAGATCTACATCACGAACGCGGCGACGGCCGACTGGCTCTGCCTCCTCGCCGTCACCGACCCGGACGCCGGCTACGGCGGCTTCTCGCAGATCATCGTGCCGACCGACACGCCCGGCTTCAGCTACCAGCTCCTCGACAAGATCGGCAACTGGGGCTCGGACACGGGGCTCCTCTTCCTCGAGGACGTGCGCGTCCCGGTCGCGAACACGATCGGGGACGTCGGCCGGGGCTTCCACCAGCAGATGATGCAGTTCCAGGACGAGCGGCTCGTCGCGTGCATCGCCGCGAACGCCGGCGCCGAACGGTTGTGGGAGACGACGCGGCGCTACTGCGAGGACCGGATCGTCTTCAAGAAGCCGCTCAGCAAGATGCAGGTGACGCAGTTCAAGTTCGTCGAGATGCTGACGCAGATCGCGGCCGCGAAGGAGCTGACCTACGCGTGCATCCGCAGGCGCGTCCGGAACGAGGACGCGACGAAGGAGATCTCGATGGCGAAGCTCTTCACGGGCCGGATGGTCCGCTACGTCGCCGACACCTGCATCCAGCTCCACGGCGGCTTCGGCTACATGAAGGAGAGCGCCGCCGGCCGGGCCTTCGTCGACACGCGCCTCATCTCGATCGGGGGCGGGGCCGACGAGGTGATGATCCACTACCTGGCGAAGATGCTGGGCTTCTGAGCCCCGACGCCCGGGGCGTCCAGACGTCGAGGTCGCCGACCCCGAGCCGGTCGTACTCCTTCGCGCCGACGAGCGGGCGCAGCGCGGGGAAGAGGACGGTGTCCTCGCGCGCCGCGTGCGGGCGGTACATCGCGACGAACGCCGTGATCGCGGCGCGGAGCCGGCGCCGGCCGCCGGCGCTCTTCCCGAGGTCGGGCGTCGCGAGGCGCACGATCTCGTCCGTCAGGCGCCGCCCCGCCCGTGCTCGCGCATCAAGCCTTCGACGGGCGACACCTCCTCCTCGTCCCCGCCCCCGAGCTTCGCCGAGAGCGGCCGGCAGCCGGCGACGAGAAGCCCCGCGCCGCCGCCCGCCGCACGCAGGACCGCCCGCCGTGTCATCCCGCGGTCGCGCATGTCGTCCCTCCTCGATTTGCAGACGCGGCCCCGAAGCCGCTACGACTCCGCCATGGAGAAGGTCCGCATCTACCACAATCCCGCCTGCTCGAAGTCGCGCGGCGCGCTCGACATCCTGCGGAGCCGCGGGGTCGAGGCCGAGGTGATCGAGTACCTCCGGACGCCGCCCGACCGGGCGACGCTCGTCCGCATCCTCGACCTCCTCGCCGGACCGCCCGCCGAGCTCGTGCGGAAGGACAAGCGCTTCAAGGAGCTCGGTCTCGACCCGGCCGCGTACGGGACGAAGGAGCAGGTCATCGGCCTCCTGCTGGAGCACCCGGAGCTGATGGAGCGGCCGGTCGTCATCCGGGGCGGGCGCGCCGTCATCGCCCGGCCGTCGGAGAAGGTCGCGGAGCTGCTCGACTGACGCGCCGCGCGCCGCCCGGCCTCGGCGACTTCGCGCAGAGCATCCGGCGCCTCGGCGCCCTCGGCGTGCGCGTCGACATCAGCGAGATGGACGTCACGCTGAACGACGTGGTCGGGACCACGCGGACGAGCTCGCGAAGCAGCGGAAGGTCTACCACGACGTCATCCGCACGTGCGTCGCGAACGGGTGCGAGGCGACGAGCTTCTGGGCTTCACCGACGCGCGCTGAACGGCAACCGACGCCCGGGCCGCGCGGCGCCGCTTGCAGCCGCCGCAGCGGCGGGGCATGACGGCCCCCGATGGAGGTCCTCCGCACGAACGTCGATCCGCGGTCGGAGACGTACCGGCGGAATCGCGAGGGCTTCCTCGCGCAGCTGAAGATCCTGGACGAGCAGCTCGCGCTCGCGCGCGCCGGCGGCGGCGAGAAGTACGTGCAGCGCCATCGCGCGCGCGGGAAGCTCATGGCGCGCGAGCGCATCGAGCTCCTCCTCGACCGCGACTCGCCGTTCCTCGAGATCGCGCCCCTCGCCGCGTGGGGGACGGAGTTCGGGCTCGGCGGCAGCATCGTGTCGGGGATCGGCGTCGTCGCGGGCGTCGAGTGCGTCGTGACCGCGAACGAGCCGACCGTGCGCGGCGGCTCGCTCAACCCGTACAGCCTCCGCAAGAGCGCGCGGACGATGGAGATCTGCGCGCAGAACCGCCTGCCGATCGTGAACCTGACGGAGTCCGGCGGCGCCGATCTGCCGTTCCAGGCCGAGACCTTCGTGCCGGGGGGGCGCGGCTTCCGGGAGATCACGCGCCGCTCGGCCGAGCGCATCCCGACGATCTGTCTCGTCTTCGGCTCCTCGACGGCGGGCGGCGCGTACGTCCCCGGGATGTCGGACTACGTCGTCATGGTGAAGGGCGGCGCGAAGGTGTTCCTCGGCGGTCCGCCGCTCGTCAAGATGGCGATCCACGAGGAGGTCGACGAGGAGTCGCTCGGCGGGGCCGAGATGCACAGCCGCGTCTCCGGCGTCTCGGACTACCTCGCGGCCGACGAACGCGACGCGATCCGCCTCGGGCGCGAGATCGTCGCGCAGCTCAACTGGCGGAAGCTCGGCACCTCGAAGCGCGTCCCCGTCGAGGAGCCGCGCTACGACCCCGACGAGCTCCTCGGCCTCGCCTCGATCGACGTTCGCAAGCCCTTCGAGGTGCGGGAGATCATCGCGCGGATCGTCGACGGGTCGCGCTTCCACGAGTTCAAGCCCACCTACGGGACGACGCTCGTCACCGGCTACGCCCACGTCCACGGCTACCCCGTCGGGATCGTCGCGAACAACGGCATTCTCTTCTCCGAGTCGTCGGAGAAGGGCGCGCAGTTCATCCAGCTCTGCAACCAGACGGACACGCCGATCGTGTTTCTCCAGAACATCACGGGCTTCATGGTGGGGAGCCGCTACGAGCAGCGCGGGATCATCAAGGACGGCGCGAAGCTCATCAACGCGGTCTCGAACAGCACCGTCCCGCATCTCACCGTGATGATCGGCGCGTCGTACGGGGCCGGGAACTACGGCATGTCCGGCCGCGCATACGACCCCCGCTTCCTCTTCGCCTGGCCGAACCACCGGATCGCCGTCATGGGGCCGGAGCAGCTCGCCGGCGTGCTGTCGATCGTCCGCCGCCAGGCGGCCGAGCGCGCCGGGCAGCCGTTCGACGAAGCCGAGGACCGGGCGCTCCGCGCGATGGTCGAGCAGCAGATCGAGACGGAGTCGTACGCCTTCTTCGCGACGGGCCGCGTCTGGGACGACGGCATCATCGACCCGCGCGACACGCGGACGGTCCTCGGCATCTGCCTCTCCGCCGTGCACTCGGCGCCGATCCAGGGCACGACGCGCTACGGCGTCTTCCGCATGTGACCCCCCGCACCGTTCGCGGCGCCGGTGCGATGCCGCCGGCGGGCGCCCAGCTGTCGACGGCGTGCAGCCTCGCGCCGCGCCGGCGGCGGGTGCCCGTCGCCTCGCGGTAGCCGAGGCCGCGGGCAGGTGCGATAAGGGACGACCGATGGAGCCGCCGCTCGCCTTCCGGCCGCACCCGTGGCACGGGATCGACCCCGGGGCGCGCTATCCGGAGATCGTGACCGCGTACATCGAGATGGTGCCGACGGACGGCGTCAAGTACGAGGTGGACAAGGTGTCCGGCTACCTGAAGGTCGACCGCCCGCAGCGCTTCTCGGTCGTCTGTCCGACGCTGTACGGCTTCGTCCCGCGGACGTACTGCGGCGAGGCGGTCGCCGCGCACGCGATCCCGGGCGCCCCGCACGTCACGCGCGGCGACGGCGACCCGCTCGACGTGTGCGTCCTCACCGACCGCAGCGTCACGCGCGGCGAGGTCGTGCTCGACGCGCGCCCGATCGGCGGCCTCCGCATGGTCGAGCGCGAGGAGGCCGACGACAAGATCATCGCCGTCCTCGTCGGCGACCCGACCTTCGGGGAGCTCGTGGACGTCGGCCAGCTGCCGCGCGCCGTCGTCGACCGGCTCCGCCACTACTTCCTCACCTACAAGACGATGCCGGGCGAGGCGAAGACGATCTCCGTCGACCCGGTGTACGGCGCGCGCGAGGCGCGCGCCGTCCTGCACGCGGCGCGCGCCGACTACGCCCGCCGGTTCGGCGGGCACGCGTAGCGATGGCGACGAGCCCGCTCGCCGGGAAGCGCGCGCCGCTCGAGCTGCTCGTGAACGTGCCGCGGCTCGTCGCGGCGTACTGGGCGGTCCGACCCGATCCCGCGGACCCCGCGCAGCGGGTCGCGTTCGGGACCTCGGGGCACCGCGGCTCCTCCCTCCGCGGGAGCTTCAACGAGGCGCACATCGTCGCCATCTGCGCCGCGATCGTCGAGCATCGCACGGCGCGGGGCGTCGGCGGGCCGCTCTTCCTCGGCATCGACACGCACGCGCTCTCGGAGCCGGCGCTCGTGACGGCGCTCGAGGTGTTCGCCGCGCACGGCGTCGAGGTCGTCGTGCAGGACGGCCTCGGGTACACGCCGACGCCGGTCGTGTCGCACGCGATCCTCGCGCACAACCGCGGCCGCGCCTCGCGGCTCGCCGACGGCGTCGTCGTGACGCCCTCCCACAACCCGCCCGAGGACGGCGGCTTCAAGTACAACCCGCCGAACGGCGGGCCGGCCGACACCGAGACGACGAAGGCGATCGAGCGGCGCGCGAACGCGCTGCTCGAGGCCGGCGTCGCGGCGGTGAAGCGCGTGCCGTGGGCGCGCGCGCTCGCCGCGCCGACGACCCACCGGCGCGACTACGTCCGGCCCTACGTCGACGACCTCCGCCACGTCGTCGACCTGGCCGCGATCGCGCGCGCGAAGCTCCGCCTCGGCGTCGACCCGATGGGCGGCTCGAACGTCGCCTTCTGGGACCCGATCGCCGAGACGTACGGCCTCGACCTCGAGGTCGTGAACCGCGAGGTCGACCCGCGCTTCGCCTTCATGACCGTCGACAAGGACGGGAAGATCCGGATGGACTGCTCGTCGCCCTGGGCGATGGCCGGGCTCATCGGGTTGAAGGACCGCTTCGATCTCGCCTTCGGGAACGACGCGGACTCGGACCGCCACGGGATCGTGACGCGCGCGGGGCTCATGAGCCCGAACCACGTGCTCGCCGTCGCCGCGTCGTACCTCTTCGCGCACCGGCCGGGCTGGCGGCCGGACGCGGCGGTCGGGAAGACCCTCGTCTCGAGCGCGATGCTCGACCGCGTCGCCGCGCGCCTCGGACGGCGGCTCCTCGAGGTGCCGGTCGGCTTCAAGTGGTTCGTCGAAGGGCTCCTCGACGGCTCGTGCGGCTTCGGCGGCGAGGAGAGCGCGGGCGCGTCCTTCCTCCGCATGGACGGGACCCCGTGGACGACCGACAAGGACGGCATCGTCATGGACCTTCTCGCGGCGGAGATCACCGCCACGACGGGCCGCGATCCGGCCGCACACTACGCGGCGCTCGAGGCGGAGCTCGGACGCTCGGTCTACGAGCGCAGCGACGTCCCGGCGACGCCGGCGGAGAAGGCGGCCCTCGGGCGGCTCTCCGCCGACGCCGTCACGGCGACGGCCCTCGCCGGCGAGCCGATCACCGCGAAGCTGACCCATGCTCCCGGGAACGGCGCGCCGATCGGCGGGCTCAAGGTCGTGACCGCGAACGGCTGGTTCGCGGCGCGCCCGTCGGGCACGGAGGACGTCTACAAGATCTACGCCGAGAGCTTCCGCGGCGAGGAGCACCTGCGGGCGATCCAGCGGGAGGCGCGGGCGATCGTCACGGCGGCGTTCCGGGCGGTCGCCGCGGGCTGACCGGCGCACGGACGGGCGGGGCGCCTCTCCCGCGCCGCCCTAGCCTAGCCGGCGAGCTCGACGCCCGCGAGGAACGCGACGACCGCCGCCGTGAAGAGCGCCGGCACCTCGAGCGGCAGGTTGTGCCCGACGCCGGGGAGCATCACGAGCCGCGCGCGCGGGATGCCGCGGGCGAGGATCACCGAGCCGCCGGGCGGCGTCAGCTGGTCGTCGAGCCCCTGGAGGACGAGCGTCGGGGCGGCGATCCGGGGCAGGTCGGCGGTCCAGCCGTAGCCGCCGAACGCGCGCGCCGTCGCGGCGTACGCCGCCGGATCGTTGGCGCGCGTCGCGCGGGTGAGGCCGGCGACGACGTCGGGGTGCGCGGCGGCGAACGCGGGGGCGAAGCCGCGGGCGTCGGGCGCGCGCCCGTCGCCGAAGCCGCTGCGCTCGATCGCGTCGGCCAGACGGTGCCAGCCGGCGCGCGCCCGCGCGCTCACCTCGCTCGACGTGCTCGCGAGGACGAGGCTCGCCGTCCGCTCCGGGAAGTCGAGCGCGAAGCGCTGCGAGACGACGCCGCCGCCCGAGTGCCCCACGAGGTGCGCGCGCGGCTCGCCGAGCCGGTCGAGGAGCGCGGCCAGGTCGCGCGCGAAGAGCCCGACGTCGTAGGGACCGGCCGGCCGGGACGAGCCGCCGGCGCCGCGGAGGTCCCAGCGGAGCACGCGGTGGTGCTTCGCGAGCGCGTCCACGTGCGGCGCCCAGTAGTCGAGCGAGCCGCCGAGGCCGTGCGTGAGCACGACGAACGAGCCGCGCTCGCCAGCGCGCTCCCAGCGGAGCGTCACGTCGTCGAGGCGCGTCTCCACGCCGCGCGGCTCAGCCCTTCGCGCGCGACACGAAGCGGGCGTCGCGCGTGTCGACCTGCACCACCTCGCCCTCCTCGAGGTACGCCGGCACCTGGATCACGAGCCCCGTCTCGAGCGTCGCCGGCTTCGTCTGCGCCTGCGCCGTCGCGCCTTTGAGCGACGGGTCGGTGCGGACGACGCGGAGGGCCACCGTGTTCGGGAGGTCGATCGAGATCACCTTCTCGTTGAAGACGACCGAGCGGATCCCCTCGAGCCCTTCCGTGAGATACCCGGCCGCGTCGCCGACGTCGTCGGGCGCGAGCGCGAACTGCTCGTAGCTCACGGTGTCCATGAAGTGGAAGCCGTCGTCGTCCTCGTACAGGAACTGCACGGGACGGAGCTGGAGGTCCGGCTCCTCGACCTTGTCGCCGCCGCGGAACGTCTTGTCGAAGACCTGCGCGGTGCGGAGGTTCCGGACCTTCACCTTGGTGAGGGAGCTCGCGCCGCGGGCGGACGGCGACTGCACGTGGACGTCGAGGATCACGTACGGATCGCCCTCGATGAGGATGCGGCAGCCGCGCTTGAAATCCCCGGTCGAGAGCATCGCTCGAGTCGTGTAGCGGGGCGTCCGCGCGCAGGCAAGCGGCCATCGACGGCGGCCCGCCGCGCGCGGGACGTCGGCGGCGCGGCCGCGACGCGGTTGCACGCGACGCGGGCGGCCGATACTCCGAACCCGCCATGCCGTCCGCGCCGTGGTGGCGGTCCGCCGTCGTCTACCAGATCTACCCGCTCTCGTTCGCCGACGGCTCGGGCGACGGCGTCGGCGACCTCCGCGGGGTCCGCGCGCGGCTCGACCACCTCGCATGGCTCGGGGTCGACGCGGTCTGGCTCTCGCCGATCTTCCGCTCTCCGATGGCCGACTTCGGCTACGACGTCGCCGACTACTGCGACGTCGACCCGCTCTTCGGCTCGCTCGCCGACCTGGACGCGATCGTCGCAGACGCGCACGCGCGCGGCATCCGCGTGCTGCTCGACTGGGTGCCGAACCACACCTCGGACCGCCATCCGTGGTTCGTCGAGTCGCGCGCGTCGCGCTCGAGCCCCCGGCGGGGGTGGTACGTGTGGCGCGACCCGGCGCCGGACGGCGGCCCGCCGAACAACTGGACCGCGGCCTTCGGCGGGCCCTCGCCGGCGTGGACGCTCGATCGCGCGACGGGCCAGTACTACCTCCACACGTTCCTCCCGGCGCAGCCGGACCTCGACTGGCGGAACCCGGACGTGGTCGCGGCCATGCACGCGACGCTGCGCTTCTGGCTCGACCGCGGGATCGACGGCTTCCGCGTCGACGTCGTGCACGGGCTCGGAAAGGACCCGGCGCTGCCGGACGACCCGCCCGAGCTGGTCCCGATCCCGCACGCGGCGCTCAACGACCACGAGTCGACGCACGCGATCCTGCGCGCGCTCCGCCGCGTCGTCGACGCGTATCCCGGCGAGCGCGTCCTCGTCGGCGAGGTCTACCTCCTCGTCGGGAAGACGCACGCGTCCTACTACGGGCGCGGCGACGAGCTGCACCTCGTCTTCGAGCTGCCCGCGGCGGTCCTGACGCCGTGGGACGCGGCCGAGTGGCGCGCGCGGATCGCGCACGTCGCCGCCACCCTCGAGCCGATCGGCGCCTGGCCGACGTGGGTCCTCTCGAACCACGACACGCCTCGGCATCGGACGCGCTTCGGGTCGGAGGCCCGCGCGCGCGCCGCGGCCGTCCTCCTCCTCGCGCTCCGCGGCACGCCGTTCCTCTACGCGGGCGAGGAGCTCGGGCTCGAGGACGCCGTCGTGCCGCTCGCGCGCGCCGTCGACCCCGGCGGCCGCGACGGCTGCCGCGCGCCGATCCCGTGGACGCCGGCGCCGGGCCACGGGTGGCCCGCGGAGCCGTGGCTGCCGTTCGCGCCGGAGCCGGCGCGGCGGAACGTCGAGACGCTCCGCGCCGACCCGTCGTCGATCCTCCACCTCTACCGCCGGCTCCTCGCCGCCCGCCGCGCGTCCCCGGCGCTCCGGGCGGGCGACCAGACGCTGCGGCCCGCGCCCGACGGCGTCGTCGCGTGGGAGCGGACGGCCGGCACCGACCGGCGCACCGTCCTCGTCAACTTCACCGACCGCGCCGTCGCGTGCGCCGCCGCCGGCACCGTCGAGGTCGCGAGCGACGGGGAGGGCGAGGGGCGGCCGTACGCGGGCACGCTCGCGCCCGACCAGGCGGTCGTGCTCCGGTGATCGTCGTCCTCGCCGTCGTCGCGCGGATCCGTGCGGCGCTCGGCGTCTAGCGCGGCACGGGATTGACCGTCCGGGCCGCCGCCCCTAACCGGTTCGCAGCATGAAGCGGGCGGCGCTCTGGGCGATCCTCGCTCTCCTCGTCGCAGGCGTCGTCGAGGGCACGGCGGCCCTCGCCGTGGCCCTCCTCGTCCGGCGAGGGGAGCTGACCGCGCTGCCGCAGCTCGCCGACGACGAGATCGCCCGCGCGCTCGCCCGCCGGAGCGACCGCCTCGGCTGGGGCCCCGCGACGGACGCCGCCGGGCGCGTCGCCGTGCCCGCGCCGCGGCCGGATCCGGCGTTCGCCGGCGGGCCGCCGTGCGCGAGCGCGTACGGCGACTCGTTCACGCTCGGCGCCGCGGACGACGCCACCTACCCGCACGACCTGGCGCTCCGGCTCGGCTGCCGCGTGACGAACTTCGGCGTCGGCGGGTACGGCTCGGACCAGGCCGTCATGCTCTTCCGCGCGCAGCTCGACGTCGACCCCGCGCCCGTCGTCCTCCTCGGCCATATGACCGAGGACGTCGAGCGGAACGTGAACCAGTACCGGCTCTTCCTCGACCGCGAGAACCGGCTCGGCTTCAAGCCGCGCTTCGTGCTCGCGCATGGCGCGCTCCAGTACGTCCCGATTCCCGTCCGCAGCGCCGACGACTACCGCGCGGTCGCGCGCGACCCCGAGGCCTGGCTCACCGAGGAGGCGTTTCTCCGGCGTCGCCGGGCGACGTTTCCGTACGCGTTCTCGCTCTTCCGCTGGACGCTCGCCGAGCTGCCCGCGCGCATCGGGACGAAGCTCTGGGGCACGCCGCCGTGGGCGGCGCTCTACGCGCCCGACCACCCCTCGCACGCGCTCCAGGTGACGGCGCGGCTCCTCTCCGTCTTCGCCGCCGAGGCGCTCGGGCGCGGGAAGACCCCCGTCGTCGTCATCCTGCCGACGCGCACCGATCTCCGCTACGCGCAGCGCTCCGGCCGGTGGGTGGAGCAGCCGCTCGTCGACGCGCTCCGCGCCGAGGGCCGCCTCGTCCTCCAGCCGGGGAAGGAGATGCTCGCCCGCCTGGCGGGCGCGGACCCCGGCCGCGTCTACAACGAGGGCGACGGCCACCCGACGGCCGAGGGATACGCGATGCTCGCCGACGCGGTCGCCGGCGGCCTCGCGGCGGCCCATGTCCGGCCCGGCGTCGCCGTCGCCCGCGCCCCCGACTGACCGCCGCTCTTCACCTGCGCGACCGTCTCCCGTAAAGGGAGCGCGGTGAACGACCTCCGGGCGAAGCCGCCGCGCGTGACGAAGGTGCTGGTCGCGAACCGCGGCGAGATCGCGCGCCGCATCGTCCGCACGCTCCGCGCGATGGGGCTCGCGAGCGTCGCGGTCTACTCCGACGCCGACGCGGGGGCGCCGCACGTCGCGGAGGCCGACGAGGCGGTGCGGGTCGGGCCGGCGCCGAGCCGGGACTCGTACCTGAACCCGGACGCGCTCCTCGCCGCGGCGCGGGCGACGGGCGCCGACGCCGTCCACCCCGGCTACGGCTTCCTCGCCGAGAACGCGGACTTCGCCGCGCGCGTCGCCGCCGCCGGGCTCACGTTCGTCGGGCCGCCCGTGGAAGCGATCCGGCGGATGGGGAGCAAGATCGAGGCGAAGAGGATCATGGCGGCGGCGGGCGTCCCGGTGGTGCCCGGCGTCGCGGTCGCGGGCCGCTCGGCGAAGCAGCTCGTGCAGGAGGCGGAGCAGATCGGCTGGCCCGTCCTCGTGAAGGCGTCGGCCGGCGGGGGCGGGCGCGGGATGCGGATCGTGCGCGACGCGCGGGCGCTGCCCGACGCGCTCGCGGCCGCGCGGCGCGAGGCGGAGAGCGCCTTCGGCGACGGCACGCTCCTCCTCGAGCGCTGGTTCGAGGCGCCGCGCCACGTCGAGGTGCAGGTCTTCGGCGACGCGCACGGCACGGTCGTCCACCTCTTCGAGCGCGAGTGCTCGATCCAGCGCCGGCATCAGAAGGTGATCGAGGAGGCGCCGTCGCCGGCCGTCGACGACGCGCTCCGGCGGCGCATGGGCGAGGCGGCGGTCGCGGCCGCGCGCGCGATCGGCTACGTCGGCGCGGGCACGGTCGAGTTCATGCTCGACGGGACGGGCGCGTTCTGGTTCCTCGAGGTGAACACGCGCCTCCAGGTCGAGCATCCCGTCACGGAGCGCGTGACGGGGCTCGACCTCGTGCGGCTCCAGGTGGCCGTCGCGCGCGGCGAGCCGCTGCCGTTCGCGCAGGACGATCTCCACCTCGCCGGGCACGCGGTCGAGGCGCGCCTCTACGCCGAGGACCCGGCGCGCGACTTCCTGCCCGCGACGGGAACGGTGACCCTCTGGGAGCCGGCCGCCGTCCCCGGCGTCCGGTGGGACGCCGGCGTCGAGGCCGGCACGACGGTCGGCGTGCACTACGACCCGCTCCTCGCGAAGGTGATCGCGCACGGGCCGACGCGGGCGGACGCGGTCGCGCGCCTCGTCCGCGCGCTCCGGACGCTCGGCGTCGCGGGCGTCGCGACGAACCGCGACTTCCTCGTCGCCGTGCTCGAGCATCCCGCGTTCGCCGCGGGGGCGCTCGACACGCAGTTCATCGACCGCCACTTCCCGCCCGCCGCCCGCCGCCCGCGGCGGGACCCCGCCGTCGCGCGCAGGCACGCGATCGTCGCCGCGCTCGCCGGCCACGAGCGCCGCCGGCGCGCCGGCGGGCCGCTGCCGCCGAGCATCCCGTCGGGCTGGCGCAACAACCGCTCGTGCCCGCAGCGCGTCGCCTTCCGTGCGGGCGGCGACGAGATCGAGGTCGCCTACGTCGCCGGCCCCCGGGGCCGCTTCGAGGTCGAGGCCGCGGGCACGCCGGCGGCGGTCCTCCTCGTCGAGTCGGGGGAGACGGCGCTCGCGGTCGAGATCGACGGCGTCCGCCGGCGCTACACGACGGCCGTCGCGGGCGAGACGACCGTCGTCCACGGTTCCGACGGCACGACGGAGCTGCTCGAGGTGCCGCGCTTTCCGCCGCCCCGCCAGGACGAGCTGGCGGGGGGCTGCGTCGCGCCGATGACCGGCATCGTCCGCGACGTGCGCGTGAAGCCGGGCGACCGCGTGACGAAGGGCGCCGTCCTCCTCGTCCTCGAGGCGATGAAGATGGAGCACACGATGGTCGCGCACGCCGACGGCGTCGTGCGGGCGGTGCGCGTCGAGGTCGGGCAGATGGTCGACCCCGACGCGGTGCTCGTGGTCCTCGAGCCCGACGCCTGAGGGCCCCCGGCGCTCGCCGGGGTGCGCTTCGAGACCCCGAGGCCGCCGCGTCGCGGGCCCCTCGGTCAGTCCCCCGTCGAAGCTCGGTTCCAGCCCGCGGCGGCGCGGGACTCGCGGGGCGCCGGGCGGCGCAGCGCTGCGAGCCGGTCGCGGAGCGGCGGGTGCGAGTAGTGGAGGAAGACGTAGAGTGGGTGCGGGGTCAGGTTCGAGAGGCTGTCCGCGGAGAGTCGTGTCAGGGCGGTCGCCAGCCGCTCGCCCGAGCCCGTCGTGTCGACTGCGAACGCGTCGGCCTCGAATTCGTGGCGGCGCGAGAGCGCGTGGAGGGCCGTTGACAGCACGAGCCCGAGCGGCTCGACGAGGAGCGCGAAGAGGACGAGCCCCGCGTACACCGACGGCCGCTCGACGCCGAACGCCGCGAAGAGGCCGGGTCGGTCGAGGACGAGGGAGAGGAGGAAGAGCATCGCACCGGTCTGGAGAATCGAGAGCACCATCCCGACGAGCACGTGGCGGCGCTTGTAGTGCCCCACCTCGTGGGCGACGACGGCGACCAGCTCGGGCGTCGACAGGGACCGGACGAGCGTGTCGAAGAGGGCGATGCGCTTCCGCCGCCCGAAGCCGGTGAAGAACGCGTTCGCCTTCGTCGAACGGCGCGAGCCGTCGATCACGAAGACGCCCTCCAGCGGAAAGGCCACGCGGCGGGCGTAGCCGAGGATCTCGTCGCGGAGCGCTCCCGGGCCGAGCGGCGTGAAGCGGTTGAAGAGCGGCATGATCCACGTCGGCGTCACGTACTGCACGACGACGACGAAGCCGGCCGTCGCGAGCGAGGCCCAGAGCCACGCGCTTCGGCCGGCGCGCTCGAAGACCCAGAGCACGACGGCGAGGAGCCCGCCGCCGAGAACCGCCGACAGCGCGGCCCCCTTCGCGACGTCGGCCCAGAAGGTGCGCGGCGTCGTCGTGTTGAACCCGAAGCGGGCCTCGATGACGAACGTGGACCACCAGCGGAAGGGAAGGCGGAGGAGCGCCGCGCCGAGCCCGAGCGCGCCGAGATACGCGAGGCCGCTCGGGATCGGGCCCCAGCCGAGGGCGCGCACCACGCGGTCGAGCGCCCCGAAGCCGCCGGCGAACCAGAACGCCAGGAGCGCCGCGAGCCCCACCGTCGCGGGGACGAAGCCGAATCTGGCCCGCGCGCGCGTGTACTCCTGCGCGCGCCGGTAGCGCGCCGGGTCGTACACGTCGCGGAACTCGGGCGGCGCCTCGGGACGCAGGGCGCGGAGGTTCAGCACGTCCGCCGTCGCGTCGAGGGCGAACTTCCCGAGGAGCGCGGCGAGGACGATCGCGCCGTAGACGTTCATGGCCGGCTGCCGACGCTACCATCGCCCGCGCGCCGGGTCACCTCGGCGGCGGGCGCGCCCGCCCGCCGGGGGTGACGACGCGGCGGCGCCGGATCAGCTAGAGCGACGTGCCGATGGCACACGAGCAGCCCGACACGGGCTTTCGGGGCTTCGACGCCGTCGCGGAAGCGCTCCGCGGCGAGGACTGGCCCACGGACAAGCAGGATCTCTACTACATGGTCGGGGACGCGGAGGTGGAGGACGGGCGCGGCGGGTGGATCGCGGTGCGCGACATCCTCGACCGGATCGCGCGCGACGAGTTCGCGACGGCGGATGACGCGCTCGCGGAGATCCGGCGCGCCGTGGCGCGCGCGAGGCCGGCGTAGGTGCCGCGCCCGACAGGCGTCGCAGCGGCGGTCCGGCGCGCCGTCCTCGCATGCGCGCTCGTCGACCTCGCGGCGCTGCTCGCGCACGTCCTCGAGCTGCCGAACAAGCTCGGGCTTCCCGGGCCGCTCTGGCTCGCGGTGCAGCAGCGGCTCTACCGCGGCTGGGGGCCGGTGCTCGGGCCGTTCGAGGTGGCGGCGCTCGCGGGCGCGTGGCTGCTCGCCGCTCTGGTCGGGCGCCGCTCGCCCGCGTTCGCGCGGATGCTCCTCGCCGCCCTGTGTCTGACGGCGGCGCTCGCGCTCTTCTTCGCCGTCGTCCGGCCGGTGAACCTCGCCCTCGCCGGCTGGACGCCGGCGACGCTCCCCGCCGACTGGCCCCGCTGGCGCCTCCGCTGGGAGGTCGGGCACGCGGCGCGCGCGGCGCTCGTCCTCGTCGCGGTGGGCGCGCTCGCGAGCGGGCCCGCGCGGGTTCCTCCGCCGGCCCGCCGATAGCGACGACGGCGTTCCGCGGGCGGCCCGGGCGCCCACCCTCAGCGCGCCGCCGCAGCGACGGCCGCGGCCGGCGTCCCCACCGACGTGAGCCAGAGCTGGTGCACCGCGCGCGTCGCGCCCACGTGGAGCCGCCGGCGGGCCGCGGGGGTGTCGGGGAAGTGCGCCGCGCTCGCCTCGACCAGGATCACGTAGTCGAACTCGAGGCCCTTCACCTGCTCGATCTCCGTCACCTCGACGCCCGGCGCAAAGCGGAAGTCCTGGTGCTCGACGAGTCGGAGCCGCGGCACCTCGCCATTGGCGAGGCCGCGATGGTAGAGCGCGGAGAGCTCGCGCGTCGGCGTCAGCACGGCGACGGACGCGAGCGGCTCGTGGAGCATCAGGTCCGAGAGCGCCTCGGCGAGCCACGCGACGCACGCGCCGTGGTCGGTGAAGCGGAAGAGCTCGACCGGGGGGCCGGAGCGGACGGTGACGGGCGGCACCTCGTCCTCGCGGAGCGGGCCGAGCACGGCCTCCGCGAAGGCCGCGATCTCCGCCGTGCAGCGGTAGCTCACGCGGAGCGTGCTCACCTCGGTGCCCGCGAGGCCGAGGTCGGCGAGGAACCCGGCCCACGACGTGAAGCCGCCGGCGTCGACGATGTGCTGCTGGGTGTCGCCCGCGAGCGTGATGCTCCGCCGCTCGTCGAGGCAGCCGAGGAGGACCTGCACCTCGAGCGGCGAGAGGTCCTGCACCTCGTCGACCACGACGTGGCGGTAGCGGAGCGGGCGCTCGCCGCGGCCGGGGAGAGGGCCCACGCGGAGCTGCCAGGCGCGGAGGAGGAGCGCCTCGTCGGCCTCGTCGAGCTCGGCCTGCGCCTCGGGCTCGCCCGCCTGCCACGCCGCCAGCTCCTCGGCGCGGCGGCGGCTCCAGTCGACGAAGCGGGTGATCTCGTCGGCGGTCACGGCGCCGGGCGCCTCCCGTGCGAACGTCTCCTCGAGGAGCGCTCGGTTCCCGAGCGTGCTCGTCCAGTCGTCCACCGCCTGGGCCGCGGTCGCCGGCCCGGGGACGCGCGCGACCTGGGCGGCGAGCGACGCCGCCATCGCGGGGTGCAGCTTCAGACGGAGCACGAACGCGGGGCTCGCCTCCCGCCGCTCGCGGGGAAGGCGCGGGAAGAGCCGCCGCACGTGCTCCGCGGCCCACTCGTGGTACGTCCGCACCTGGACGCGCGTCACGCGGAGCGCGGGAAGGACGTGGCTCACGTAGTCGCGGAGCGCGGGCGAGAAGACGACGACGAGCGTGTTCGGCGAGTCGACGGCCGGGTCGTCGTACGCGAGGTACGCGATCCGATGGAGCGCGACCGTCGTCTTGCCCGATCCGGCGGTCCCGCGGATCACGACGAAGCCGCTCGACGGCTTCGTGATGAGCTCGAACTGCTCGGGGTCGATGAGCCCGGCGATGTCGGGGAGGTGCTTGTCGGCCCGGCGATGGAAGCCGGGGAGCGCGAACGAGAGCTGCCCGTGCTCGCGCGGCGGGACCTCGTGCGCGCGGAGCGCCGCGCCGGCTCCGCCCGCGAGCCGCGGCGGCGCGACGCGCGTGCGGCGCCAGCCGTCGGGCGCGGCGGCGTCGGCGACGAACACCCCCTCGGGCGCCTCGACGCGGACGAGCGCCCGATCGCGGATCGAGACGGTCCGGCGGACCGCGAGCCGCCCCGTCCGCTCGCGCCCCGAGATCGTCTCCTCGTACTCCTCGCCCTGCCGGTAGCGGTAGAAGATCTTCGAAACGGGCGCGTTCCGCCAGTCGACGATCGGCAGGCCGGGGAGGAGCCGCGTCGTCTTGCCGAGGAGGATGTCGTGCTCGGCGCCGTTCTCGGCGAGCCGCATGTGCGCGAAGTACGGCGAGCCCGCGTCCACCTCGGCGGGGCGCGCCGCGTGTCGGAGCTGCTGGAGGAGCGCCGACTGGCGGTCCCACTGCTGGAGGAGGGCGGCGCGGTCCTCCTCCTTCGTCCGCTCGCGCAGCGCCGAGCGGATGTGGTCCAGCTCCTCGACGACGCCAGCCTCGGACGGCGCGCGCGCGGGCGCGGTCTCCGCGAGCGCGGCGCTCACCGCGCGCAGGAGTGAGAGCTCCTCCTCGACGATCGGGTCGGCCACGGGGACCTCGGGGCGCGTCCCGCCCCGGATCAGCGCGTGGCGCAGGCGCCCGGCCCGCGCGGGTCGCCGCAGCGCCCGCACGGTGCGGTCGCCGGCGCCGGGTCGGCCCCGCCGCTTCGGCCGACGGAGACGACCGACATGAGCCGCTCGACGCGCGTCCCACCGCAGCGCGGACACGCGGCCGCGGCGTCGCCGAAGACGAGCTCCTCGAACTGGTGGGTGCAGGCCGTGCAGACGTACTCGTAGAGCGGCACCGG
Source organism: Binatia bacterium (assembly GCA_035650655.1). Taxonomy (GTDB): domain Bacteria; phylum Desulfobacterota; class Binatia; order DP-6; family DP-6; genus DASRHG01. The sequence continues at coordinate 25,332 of DASRHG010000144.1, forward strand.
AAACCTCCGGCGTCCGAGTGTGCCGGATGCCGCGCGTCCCGACAACCGTTTTTTCGTCGGCCCGGGCGCGCGGCCGCACGCGGCGTTCGGACCCGGCGCCCGCCTCGCCGCGACCCGGGTTGACTCGCCTTCCGGGTCCGGCTCACAAGGTAACCTTCCGCCGGCGCGAGCCGTATGAGCGAACAGGATGCGAAAGCGCGAAGTCGCCGTCGCGCCGCGTGGATGGCGGCCACCCAGCGCGGCGACGCCGCGGCCTACGTGGCGCTGCTGAACGACGTCGGGCCCCTCGTGCTGAGCTTCCTCCGCCGGCGCGTCCGTTCCCCCGAGGATGCCGAGGACCTGTATCAGGACGTGTTCTTCGCGCTGCACCGCGCCCGGCACACCTACGAGCCGCCGCGTCCGGTGGAGCCCTGGCTCTTCACCATCGCGCGCCACGTCGTCGCGGACCACCTCGAGCGCCGTCAGCTCCGGGCCGCGCGCGAGGTGGTCGTCGAGGACCCGCCCGCGCCGGCCGTCGAGGGCGACGGCTTTGCGCGGCGGCAGCTCGAGCAGGTCCTGGGCGGCATGCCGCCGAGCCAGCGCGAAGCGCTCGAGCTGCTCAAGGTCGACGGCCTCTCCGTGGAGCGCGCCGCGGCCCGCGCGCGCACGACCCCGGCCGCGCTGAAGGTCCGCGCGCACCGCGCCTACCGAACCCTCCGCCACCTCCTGTGACGCGCGAGCCGGACCTCCCCCGATCCCACGCCGCCCTGGTCGCCCGCCTCGCCGGCGACGCCCGGTCGGTGCGCCCGCTGCGTCCGCCCGCCGTCCGCCTCGTCCCCTGGCTCGCCCTCGCCGTGGCCGTCGTCGCGGGCGCGATGGCGGTCGGGCTCCGGACCGACGGCCCCGCGATGCTCGTCCACCCGCTCGTCGCGCTCGAGCTCGCGGCACTCGCGGCGGGCGCGATCCTCGCCGCCGCCGCGGCGCTCACCGCCGCCGCGCCGGGGCGCACCGGGGCGCGCCGGCTCGCGCGGGCGGCGCTCGCCGCGGCGCTCGTCGCCACCGCCCTCTTCCTCGTCGAGCCGACCCGCTCGCTCGCGGGCTTCGTGCCGAACGGGCTCCGCTGCGCGTTCTGCGTGGGTCTCTTCGGCGCGCTCCCGTGGCTCGCGCTCTTCGTCCTCGTCCGGCGCGGCGCGCCGCTCGACGCCGGCCGCGCGGCGGCGTACGTCGGCGCGGCCGCGTTCCTCGTCGGCGCGGCCGCGGTCCGCGTCGCGTGCCCCATCGACGACGGCCTCCACCTCGTCGCGGGGCACATGGCGCCCGTCGCGCTCGGCGTCGCGCTCTCGGTGCTCCTCGCCGCGCGCGCGCTGGCGCGCTGGCGGCGCCGGCCCGCGTAGGACGGGGTCGCGGCCTAGGGCGCGCGCTCGACGACGAGCGCCTGCACGGCGCGTCCGATCGGGCCGCGCTCGTCCCAGAGGCGGCTCTCCGCGACGCCGAGGCCCTGGTCATCGACCCACGTGGCGGCCTCGAGGCACACCCACTCGCCCGCGGGCGGGCGGTGGACGTAGACGGTCAGGTCGGGGTTGATGAAGCTCCAGCCGTCCTTCCGCTCGAGCACCCAGCTGACGCCGTTTCCGAAGTCCGCGACCGCGGCGACGCGCGCGAGCGGCGACGTCGGCTCGCCGGCGACGACGGGGACGCGGAGCCGGATCCAGTCGGTCGCCGGGCCGGGCGTCGCCAGGCTGCCGGCGACGAAGCGGTGCTCGACGGCGTCGCTGTGGAACGCCGGCCGGACGACGAGCCCGTCCCACGGCGGCGGCGCGACGCGTCCGGCGTCCGGCCCGGGGGGCGGCGCCGGGCGCGCCGCCACGTCGGGCGGCACGGGCGTCGAGGCGCGGCGGATGCGGAGCGCCGTCGCGCGGACGACCTCGATGTCGCCGGCACGGAGCGACGCCTCGACGAGCTGGACCTTGTGCCCGGGGCGGGCGAGCCGCGTGACGATCGCGAGCGGGGCGAGCGGCACGGGACGGAGGAGCTCGACGGTGAGCCGGACGACGGCCGCGCCGTCCGCGTTCTCGAAGCGCTCGAGCGCCCGCGCGAGGAGCGCCGCGGGCGGGCCGCCGTGCTGCGCGTCGGGGCTCCACGGCCCGCGGCAGAGCGGCGTCGGGACGAAGCGGTCGCCGTCGGGGACGAAGAGGGCGTCGGGCACGCGCGGCGGGTCGGAGATCATCGGCTCAGCGACGCGGGCGGAACGCGAGCGGCATCGTGCCCGGCACGCGGAAGAGGGACGCGCCCCAGGTGAACCCCGCCTCGTCCAGCTCGAGATCCTCGAAGCGCGCGACGAGCGCGCCGATCGAGAGCTGTGCCTCGACGCGCGCGAGGTGCGCGCCGAGGCAGAAGTGCGCGCCGCCGCCGAACGCGAGGTGGTCGTTCGGCTTGCGCGTGACGTCGAAGCGGTCGGGGTCGGGGAAGACCGCGGGATCGCGGTTCGCGGCGGCGAGCATGCCCCAGACGCGCGCGTCCTTCGGCAGGAGCTTGCCGCCGAACTCGACCTCGGCGTGCAGGATGCGGGAGGTGAGGACGATCGGGCCGTCGAAGCGCAGGCACTCCTCGACGGCGCTCGCAATGAGCTCCGGGTGTGCGCGGAGCTTCGCCAGCTCCGCGGGATGGCGGACGAGCGCGCGGACGCCGTTCCCGATGAGCCCGATCGTCGTCTCGAAGCCGGCGATCAGGAGGCCGATCGACTGCGAGACGAGCTCCGCCCCCGTCATCTCGTCGCCCGACTCCTCGGCGCGGATGAGCGCGCTCAGGATGTCGTCGGTCAGGTGCGCGCGCCGCTCCGCGATGAGGTCCTGGAAGTACGCCGCGAGCTGCATGCCGGCCGCGGCCGCCTGCTCGACGACCTCGGGCGGCATGAGCGGCGCGGCGAGGCCGAACGTCGCCTGCGCCGTCCACGCCGTGAACCGGTCGCGGTCGGCGACGGGCACGCCCATCATCTCGCAGATGACGGTCGACGGCACGGGGAGCGCCAGGTCCTTGATGACGTCCATCGTCCCGTGCGGTGCGACGCGCGCGAGGCACTCGTCGACGATCCGCTCGATGCTCGGCCGGAGCGCGGCGATCGCGCGCGGCGTGAAGGCGCGGCTCACGAGGCGGCGGAGACGCGTGTGCGTCGGCGGGTCCTGCTGGAGCATGAAGAGGCGCTGCCCGGTCAAGCTCTCGTCGATGCCGGGGAGGAGCCCGTCCGTCGTCCGCACGCCCGCCGGCACGTCGTAGAGGAGGCGGTTCACGTCGGCCCACCGCGTGAGACGCCAGATGCCGAGGGGCGTCTCGTTGACGGGGTCCGTCTCGCGGAGGTGGGCGAGGAGCGGATAGGGATCGTCGCGGAAGGCGGGGCTGAGCGGGTTGCAGCCGCACCAGGGGTCGTCGGCGATCGCGGCCTCGGGGGCGCTCGTCATGGGCGGGACCTCCGCGGGTCGTTTACGCGCCCGGACGCGCCCATGCAACGCCGGACGCGGGCGCGCTCCCGATTTGCCGCGCGTCCCCGAGCGTGCGAGGAAGCGGCGCGGAGGAGCCGATGCCGACCGATGCCGCTACTCGCTACGACGTCCGTGGCCGCGCTGCGTGGATCACGCTCGCGAGCCCGGAGAACCGCAACGCCCTCTCCGACGCGCTCGTCGCCGAGCTCGCGGCCCACCTGGACCGCGCGACCGCCGACCCGGCCGTCCGCGCGATCGTCCTCACCGGCGAGGGGCCCGTCTTCTGCGCGGGCGCGGACCTGAAGAGCCGGGGTGGGACGGCGGTCGCCCCCGGCGGGCGGAGCCCGTTCGTCGGCATCCTGAAGCGCCTGTGGGACGGGCCGAAGCCCGTCGTCGTCGCCGCGAACGGGTCCGCCTTCGGCGGCGGCGTCGGGCTCGTGGCGGCGGCCGACGTCGCGCTCGCCGTCGAGTCGGCGACGTTCGCGTTCAGCGAGGTGCGGATCGGCGTCATCCCGGCGATGATCTCGGTCGTCGTCCTGCCGAAGCTCGGCGTCCACCAGACGATGCGGCTCTTCCTCACCGGTACGCGCTTCGACGCGCGCCAGGCGCTCGCGTGGGGGCTCCTCCATCGCGTCGTGCCCGCGGACGGTCTCGTCGGCGCCGTCGAGGAGGAGGTGGCCGCGATCGCCGCGGGCGGGCCGACCGCGGTGGCGGAGGCGAAGCGGCTCGTCCGCACCGTCGCGCGCCTGCCGATGGACGAGGCGTTCGCGTTCGCCGAGGAGCGGATCGCGGCGCTCTTCGCCTCGCCCGAGGCGGCCGAGGGGATGGCGGCCTTCGCCGCGAAGCGGAAGCCGCGCTGGGCGGAGGGCTAGGGACCGGCTCAAGTCGGCTCGCCTTTGTGCCGATGGGTTCGGGCATATGCGAGCCACGAAGGGAAGCGCCGTCGCATTCGCCATGCTGTGTGCGCTCGGGGTCGGCGCAGGCAGCGCGTTCGGGAAGACGAAGCGGGTCGTCGTCCGCGGGAAGCTCGACAAGCCCGGCTACACCGTCGTCGCGCTCGGCTACGACGGCAGCATGACGTCGAGCCACGCGCAGTCGTTCGCGCTCGCCGTGCGCGCGTCGCGCGTGACGCTCCATCTGATCGGCCCGCAGGGCGCGTACGCGGGCCCCGTCGTCGTCGCGGCCCGGAAGGGACGGCTGATCGTCGGCGTGAAGGCGCCCGCCAGGCTCGGCAGGATTCGCGTGCTCGACGGCTGGGCGCAGACCGCGCGTCCCCTGAAGGCGGGTGCCCGCGACGTGCAGCGCTGGGCGCTCGCGGGCCCGGAGGGCGCGCCGCTCGGCAACGGCCGGAACTTCGGGTTCGTGCGCTCGACGGCGAGCGGCGGCGCGAGCGGCGCCGGCGGGGACACCGACCGGGACGGCGTCCCGGACGCGTTCGACGTCGCGGCGAGCGGCGACCTGATCCTCAACGTGCTCCGGCCGCCGGCGGGCGGGCCGCTCCGCGCCGCCGCGCCGCCGGACGGCGGCACTCCGGGCGGCGGCGATCCCGGCGGCGAGCCGCCGGCGCCCAGCTGGATGTCGCAGATCTTCCTCGACATCCCGACGACGCTCAACGCGAACGCCCTCGGCGTGTCCGAGGACGCGATCGACGCGGCCCTCGTCACGTACCTCAACATGAAGCTCCTGAACGTCCCGCCGGGCGACCTCGTCGAGCTCGACTGCAACGGGCTCGTCTACTGCTCGCCCGGCGGCACCGGGCAGGTCGTGGAGGAAGGCTTCCCCGGCCCCGGCGGCCCGACCCTCGTCACGCACCCGTTCCCGGACTGCTGCACGTCGGGGTCGAGCGGTCTCGGCGTCGTGCGCGGCCCCGGTGCGGCGCCGCTCGGCGGCGGCCCGGGCGGCGAGGAGCTGAGCCTCGACCCGAGCACGACCTCCGCGCGGGTCGGGAGCGGTGACACGATGACGCTCCTCGTGACGGCGAACGGCACGACGACGCAGAAGCCGCTCCCGCTCGTCTTCGTCTTCAACACGGTGCCCGCGCTCGCGGCGTACGCCGACGGCGCCGGGCACGCGGGCACGATCGTCTACCCGGCGCCGCCCGACCAGGTCGGCACGCAGAGCCATCCCGCGCCGGTCGGCGCCGGCGCCGACGGCCACGTGGTCGTGACGCTCACGTGGTGGCGTCCGCAGCGCCGTGGCATCGCGGGCGCGAGCGAGCCGGCGTTCGTCGACATCGGGCACCTCGCCTACAAGCTCGACGTCGCGCCGCAGGGCTTCGTCACCCCGAACCCGGGGGCGGGCCCCCAGTGCTCGTTCGCGAGCCTGTCGACGTCCGACCCGTCGCTCACGCTCGTGAGCGAGCAGATGACCCCGCCGTCCGGCAAGTTCGTCGACGCGAGCGACGACCGGCCGGCGGACCCGGCGAACGCGCTGACCGCGACCGTCGACCTGACGAAGTGCCTCCAGGACAAGGGCGCGTCCGACTGGCCGATCGGCGAGATGCTCGACGTCGAGATCGAAGCCGCGTCGCAGGGCTCCTCGGACCACGCGAACCAGAAGGTCTGGTTCCAGCGGGTCGAGTAGCGGGGGACGTCGCTCAGTCGAGGCTCGCGCGCAGGAGGTGCAGGCGGTTGCCGGTCGCGAGGACCTGCTCGCGGAGCGACGTCGCCTGGCGCGCGAGCTCCTCGAAGGACTCCGCGCCCGCCGCCGTCGCGAGCGCCTGCGCACCGTCGGCGAGGCGCATGAGACGCTCGTGGACCTCGCCGAGTGCACGGCGGCGGTCACCGTCCGCGAGCGGCGGCGCCCCCGGCGTCGGCGCCGCCACCTCCTGCATGCGCGCGTTGAGCGCGGCCGCCTCCTCCCCGAGGGCCGCGTAGCGCGCGAGGAGCGCCTGGAAGGCCGCCGTCCGCGCCTGGAACGCTTCCGCACACGCCTCGATCGCCCTCGCCTCGGCCGCCTGGCGCTCCCGCGCCGCCTCGAGCGCAGCGATGAGGGTCCGCATCTCGCCGCCGAGCCGGTCGGAGAGGGCCGCGACGTCGCAGAACGACCGCGCCGCGCGCTCGAGGTTCTTCTGCGACGTGAGCGGCGTCCGCCGGATGGTCTCGGTGAGCGCCGTGAACCGGTCGAGCGCGGCGTCGAGCGCCTCGGCGGCGGCGACGAGCTCCGAGGACGCGCGGTCGGATCTCGCCATGGCGCCGGAGCCTGGCACGCCGTCGCGCCGTCCGGCAACCCGGGGTGGTCGAGCGCTTGACCGAGGCGAGTCGGCATGTGACCGTTCGGCCTTCGATGACCGACGTGCTCCGAATCGCGAACTGCAGCGGCTTCTACGGCGACCGCCTCTCGGCGGCCCGCGAGATGGTCGAGGACGGCCCGATCGACGTGCTGACGGGCGACTACCTCGCCGAGCTGACGCTCATGATCCTCCTGAAGGACCGCCTGCGGGACCCGACGCTCGGGTACGCGCGGACCTTCCTCACGCAGCTCGAAGAGGTGGCGGCGACGTGCAAGCGGCGCGGCATCCGGATCGTCGTCAACGCGGGCGGCCTCAACCCCGCCGGCTGCGCGGAGGCGGCGCGCGCGCTCTACCGCCGGCTCGGCGTCGATGCCGTCGTCGCGCACATCGAGGGCGACGACCTCCTGCCGAAGCTCGCCGATCTCCAGGCGCAGGGCGAGCCGCTCGCGCACATGGACAAGGGGACGCCGCTCGCCGCGCTCGACGCGCCCGTCCTCTCCGCCAACGCGTACCTCGGCGGCTGGGGCATCGCGACCGCGCTCGCGCGCGGCGCGGACCTCGTCGTCTGCCCCCGCGTGACCGACGCGGCGCTGACGCTCGGCCCCGCGGCGTGGAAGTTCGGCTGGGCGCGGGACGACTGGGATCGGCTCGCGGCGGCCGTCGTCGCGGGACACGTGATCGAGTGCGGCGCCCAGACGACGGGCGGCAACTACAGCTTCTTCCGCGAGGTCCCGGGCCTCGAGCGCCCCGGCTTCCCGATCGCGGAGATGCGCGCCGACGGGACCTTCATCGTGACCAAGCACCCGGGCACGGGCGGCCTCGTATCCGTCGGCACCGTCACCGCGCAGCTCCTCTACGAGATCGCCGGGCCGCGCTACCCGAACCCCGACGTGACCGCCCGCTTCGACACGATCGAGCTCGTGCAGGAGGGGCCGGACCGCGTCCTCGTCCGCGGGGTCCGGGGCGAGCCGCCGCCGCCGACGACGAAGGTGTGCCTCAATTACTTCGGCGGCTGGAAGAACGGCATGACGTTCGTGCTGACCGGCCTCGACGTCGAGGAGAAGGCCCGCCTCGCCGAGCGGACGATCTGGACGCTCGTCGGCGGGCGCGAGCAGTTCGCCGAGACGCGCGTGTCGCTCGTGCGCGCCGACCACCCGAACCCGGCGACGAACGAGGAGGCGTACGCGTACCTCACGATCACGGTGAAGGACCGCGACCCGAAGAAGGTCGGCCGCGCGTTCTCGGGGAAGGTCGTCGAGATGGCGCTCTCGAGCTACCCGGGCTTCTTCATGACGACGGCGCCGACGAGCGAGGCGCAGGTGGGCGTCTACTGGCCGGCGCTCGTGCCGTCGACGGCGGTCGAGGAGCGCGTCGTGATCGGCGAGGAGTCGATCCCGATCGCGCCCGCGCCGATCCCGCCGGCGTTCGCGCCCCCGCCCGGGGCCCGCGCGCCCGCGGGCCCCGTGCCGGGCGGCCCCGTCCGCGACGTCCCGCTCGGCGCGCTCTGCGGCGCGCGCTCGGGCGACAAGGGCGGCAATGCGAACGTGGGGCTCTGGGTGCGCACGCCGGAGGCGTATCGCTGGCTCGCCGCGTACCTGACGGTGGACCGCTTCCGCGCGCTCGTGCCCGAGGCGCGCGACCTCGTCGTCGAGCGCTTCGAGCTGCCGAACCTGCTCGCGGTCAACTTCGTCGTGCACGGGCTCCTCGGCGAAGGCGTCGCCGCGTCGCTCCGGAGCGACCCGCAGGCGAAGAGCCTCGGCGAGTACGTGCGCGCGAAGGTCGTCCCGATCCCGGCGGCGCTGCTGGACGGCTGACCGAGCGGCCGCGCGCGGCTTGCACGGGCGGGCGTCGGATCGTAGCTTCCGCCCCCATGGTCGGCATCACGTCGTACGGCGCGTACGTCCCGATGCTCCGCCTCCCGCTCGCCGCCGCGTCGGGCGGCAGGCCGGGCGGGCCGGAGAAGGCGGTCGCGAACTGGGACGAGGACGCCGTCACGATGGCCGTCGCCGCCGCCGTCGACTGCCTGCGCGGCGTCGACCGCGCGTCGGTCGAGGGCGTCCTCTTCGCGTCGACGTCGTATCCCTTCAAGGAGAAGCAGGGGGCCGCGGTGGTCGCCAAGGCGCTCGACCTCCGCCGCGACGTCGTCACCGCCGACCTCGGCGACTCGCTCCGCGCGGGGACGAACGCGCTCCGCGCCGCGGTCGACATGGTGCGCGCCGGGTCGGCGCGGCGCGTGCTCGTCGTCGCGGGCGAGACCCGCATGGCGGCGCCGCGGACCGCGATGGAGGCGGCGATCGGCGACGCCGGAGCCGCGTTCCTCGTCGGCGACGCGGACGTGGCGCTCGAGGTCGCCGCCTCGCACGCGATCGCCGACGAGATCATCGACGTCTGGCGGACGGACGGCGACCCCTTCGTCCACGCGTGGGAGGACCGCTTCGTCGTCGACCACGGCTACCGCGCGAGCGTGCGCGAGGTGGTGAAGGGCCTCTTCGCGAAGACGGGCCTCGGGCCGAAGGACTTCGCGAGAGTCGTCCTCTACGGTCCCGACGCGCGCGCCCACCAGACGGCCGTCCGCGACCTGGGGTTCGAGCCCGCTCGGGCGACGGATCCGCTCTTCGGCAAGGTCGGGAACGCGGGCGCGGCGTTCGCGCCGCTCCTCCTCGCCGCCGCGATGGAGGGCGCGCGGGCGGGCGAGCGGCTCCTCGTCGTGAGCTACGGCGACGGCGCGGAGGCGTTCGTCCTGGCGGCGACGCCCGTCGTCGAGCGGCTCGAGGGGCGCCGCGGCGTCGCCTGGCACCTCGCACGCCGCGCCGAGCTTCCGAGCTACGATCTCTACCTCCGCTTCCGCCAGCTCCTCGCGACCGAGCACGACCGCCGCGCCGGCGCCGGCCTCTCCGCGACGAAGCACTTCCGCGACCGCGACGCCGAGGTGACGCTCCTCGCGCAGCGCTGCCGGCGGTGCGGCCAGACGCAGTACCCGCGCCAGCGCGTCTGCTTCACGTGCTTCGCCAAGGACGACTTCGAGTCCGTCCGCCTGTCGGACAAGATCGGCACCGTGAAGAGCTTCACGTTCGACAACTTCGCCGGCAGCCCGAACCCGCCGCTCGTCGCCGGCATCGTGGACGTCGAGGGCGCGCGGCTCTACCTCCAGATGACGGACGTGAGCCCGGGCGAGGTGAAGCTCGGCATGCCGGTCGAGCTGGTCTTCCGGAAGATCCACGACGCGGGCGGGACGCCGAACTACTACTGGAAGTCGACGCCGGTGCGGTGACGGCCGCCGTCACGGCGGGGTCGCGGCATCTCGTGCGCGACGACGACGCGCGGATGCGCGGTCAGCCCGAAGACCGCCGGTCTTGGCCCTCCGGGTGCAATCCAACCGCTTGCTCCGGATCCGCGAGCGTCCCATCGGCGGTCGACCCTCGGGTGACGACCGCGACCTCCAGGCACCCCGCGACGTAATGCTCGCCGTCGTACGCGAGGACGGCGTGGATCGGATCGCGAGCTGGCGAGAGTCGGGTGCCGCATGCGGCGCGCGGCTCTGCGACGCCGCGCGCGCTTCGCGATGGTGCTCCCGCGCGCGGGCGCCTCACCGCCGTCCCGGCGTGCCGCCGCGATCTCATAGCGCCCGCGTCCGACGCGCCGCAGGTATCGATAGCGACGTTCGTGATGCGCGGGCGCATCGACACGGCAGCGGCTCGTGACGTGCGACCTCGTCGTGAATGGCCATGCGGGCGGAATCATCATCGGATCGTGTGATCATCGACGGCACCGTTCCGAGCCCGGGCCGAGCGCAGGACGAATCTTCTTCCCGCCGGGCGGTCCGCTTGGTGGCGGCGGCTCGCTGGTGTCCGTCGGACCGGGGCGCCGCCCTTGCACGGCGCGCACCCGAATCGTAGCCTCGCGCGCCATGAACCCCACCGCCATCCGCGACCAGGTCGCCATCGTCGGCATGGGCTGCTGCAAGTTCGGCGAGAACTGGGACAAGGACCCCCAGGACATGATCGTCGAGGCGGCGTACGAGGCGTACGCGGACGCGGGGCTCGAGGACCCGCACCGGCAGATCGAGGCCGTCTTCTGCGGCGCGCAGTATCCGTCGAAGGGGACGGCGGAGGTGGCCGACGCGCTCAAGATGTACGACCGGCCGGTCAGCATGGTCGTGAACTACTGCGCGACGGGCACGGACGCGTTCCGCTACGGCGTCTTCGCCATCGCGAGCGGCATGTACGACACCGTCCTCGTCGTCGGCTTCGACAAGCCGAAGGACCGCGGCGTGTCGGGGCCGAGCGTCGCCGTGACCGGCGTGCGTGGGCTCCCCGCGACGCCCGCGGGCTGGTTCTCGCTCTGCGCCGCGCAGTATTTCGAGACGTACGGTGCGGGGCGGGAGGATCTCGCGAAGATCGCCGTCAAGAACCACCACAACGGGACGCTCGCGCCGAAGTCGATGCTGAAGCGGGAGATCACCCTCGAGGACGTCCTGAAGGCGCGCATCATCTCGTGGCCGTTCGGTCTCTACGACTGCGCCGCGCAGTCGGACGGCGCGGCGGCGGCGATCCTCACGCGGCGGAGCCTCGCGAAGGGCTTCCGCGACGACTTCGTCCTCGTCCGCGCGATCACGATCGCGCTCTCGCCCTCGCCGCAGGAGGACCCGAGCTTCGACTTCCTCCGCTGGAAGGCGACCGAGATGGCGGCGCGCCAGGCGTACGCGCAGGCGGGGATCGGGGATCCGCGGAGGGAGATCCACGTCGCGCAGGTGCACGACTGCTTCACGCTGACGGAGCTGCTCGCCTACGAGGATCTCGGCTTCTGCGAGAAGGGGGCGGCGAAGGAGCACGTCGCGAGCGGGACGTTCGCGCTCGACGGCGAGCTCCCGGTGAACACCGACGGGGGACTCAAGACCTTCGGCCACCCGACCGGCGCAACCGGGGTGCGGATGATCTACGAGAACTACAAGCAGCTCCAGGGGAAGGCCGAGAAGCGCCAGGTGAGGAACGCGACGGTCGCCCTCTCGCACAACATCGGCGGCGCGCCCCAGGCGTGCGGGATCTGCATCGTCGCGATGCCGTAGCCGGGGCACCTACGTCCATGCGTCGGGACCTGCACGGCTCGCACGGGCCCCTCGCACGTGCGATGCTTCTGCTTCCACGCAGCCTTGCATGCTAATTCGGTTGACCGGGCCGGCTCGGCTTCACGACGATGCGTCGCGTCCGGTACGTGCGGGGCCGCCGTTTGCCCCGGACGGGACCACGCGCGGACGCTCGACGGCGGCCTCTACTTCGGCGGCGTCGCCGCGCCGTGCCGCTGCCGGCCTCGATCCCCGACCGGGGCACCTCGCTCACCCGGGTCTCGCGCTGCGGCGGTAACGTGATGGAGCTCGACGCGCTCGACGCCGCCGACACGGGGAGCGATCTCGACTGCACCGACGCCGGCTGCCTCTTCGGCGGCCCGCTGCCGATCGTGAACCCGCTCGCGCCCGTGCTGAGCACGTGCGTCGTCAACCGGGTCGCGGGGCCGGCGCACGGCTTCGCGCGCTGCGACACGGGCGACGCGAGCCTCGACCTTCCGCTCGGGTCCGACATCTACCTCACCGGCGACGCCCGGGAGCGACGCGGCGCGGGCGGCTCGAACCCCGGGGCACGTGCGTGACCGACGACGACTGCGGCGGCGCCCCGTGCGCGGACGACGGCGCCGTCGTCCAGGCGTGCCCGATCTGCAACCCGGCGACGAGCCGGTGCAACGGCGGACCGAACGCGGGCAGCCGTGCACCTCGGCCACGTCCGCGCTCGGCGGCCAGTACCCGACGTCGCACGACTGCCCGGCGTCCGCCGATCTGCCGGGCCCGGGCGCGGTGGCGCTCCCCGGCGTCGTGCAGCTCCTGCCCTGACGGTCGGGTCGAGCGAGGATTGACCGGGTCGGGCGGCCGTGGCGCAGTCGCGGGACCATGGAGCCGCGGCACGCGCCCGGGACGCCGGCGGCCGGCACGCGGCTCTCCGAGGCGGAGATCCACGACGACGTCCTCGTGGCCGCCGAGGAGGAGCTCCGCCGGCCCGTCGCCGAGCTCGCGTGGTCGGGCCTCGAAGTGGGCCTCGCGATCGGCTATCCGCTCGGCTTCGTCTTCGTCGTCCTCGCGCGGAGCCAGCTCTTCACCGAGAACACGCTCGAGCCCGTGATCCCGCTCCTCGCGCGCCAGGACCGCTCGACGCTCGTGCCCATGCTCCGGCTGTGGGCGATCGCGCTGCCCGCGAACCTCGCCGGGGCCTGCATCTTCGCGCTGCTCGCCGCGTGGACGCCGCTCTTCCGACCCCGACATGCACCGCGCGCTGTCTACGGTCGCGGCCGAGGCGACGAGCGGCGGCTTCGGCCTCGTCTGCTGGCGCGCGGTGTTCGCGGGTTGGCTCGTCGCGCTGATGGCGTGGCTCGTCGCCTCGACGCACGCGACCGGCGCGTAGATCCTGCTCGTCTGGCTCACGACGGCCCCGATCGCGGCCTTCGGCTTCCGCCACTCGATCGCGGGCGCGGCCGAGGCGTTCTACTGGGCCGCGGTCGGCGGGGCGTCGTGGGCGGCCGTCCTCCGCGCCTTCGTCGTGCCCGCGATCCTCGGCAACGTGATCGGCGGCGTCGGGCTCGTCGCGCTCCTCAACTCCGCGCAGGTGCCGGCGGAGCGGATGCGCGCCCTGCGGCGGCGTTGAACGGGTTCATCCGCCCGCGGCGGGGCTCGGCGCGACGGGCGGCGCGGCGGCGGCCGCCGTCTCGGCCGCCTTCATGCGGAGCTTCGCGGCCGCGTGGATCGGCGTGCCGTCGGGCAGGAAGGGCGTGTAGCGGAGCTGGAGCGACTCGATCACCCCGGTGAACGTGCTCCCGCCCCAGGTAGGACGCAGAGCGGCGGGCGGCCGAGCGCGTCCGCCGGCTCCGACAGCCGCTCGAGCACGTCGGTCGCGCGGCGGACGTCGTCGCGCGACTGGAAGAGCAGCGTCGTCGAGAGATGCGCGGGCGCCATGGCGGTGAAGCGCGCGTCCGCGGCGTCCTCGCCCGGCTTCCGCGCCTCCCACTTCGCGCCGGCGTCGTTGCAGATCTCCTTGAACTCGGCGGTCGTCTCCTCGTGCAGGCCTTCGAGCGCCCGCCCTCGCGCGACGATCAACGCCAGCCGTGAAGGGACGACACCGACGCGCCGTGCCGCGTGCGCTACCGATCCCGCGATTCATCCGCTCGAGGCGCCGAACGAAAGGTGCACGCGCACCGTAACGTCGGTGCGTCTTCCGTCACCCGGCGCCTGCATCGGCAGCGCGGACGACTGTTTTGGCGCATCGGTGGGCGACGACAAGCAGCTCCCCGAAGACACAGCCGACTGTGTGCAGCCAATGCAGTCTCGCTGCGATGGGGCAAGTTATCGGCAAGAAATGCATCTCCCTTGACATCAGGACACGGCGACGGGTAAGCCTCGCGCGCTGGCGGCGTAGCACGAACCCGGGGGAGCCATGTTCAGCCACGTCATTCTCGGACTCCTACGCGACGGCCAGCAGCGTCACGGCTACGAGCTGACGATGCAGTATCGGCTCCGCTCGGGGAACATGGTCGGCCCGGGGAGCTTCTACCGCGAGCTCACCCGCCTTCTGCAAGCAGGCCTGGTCCAGACGGGTGTGAACCCGCCGGGCGCCGATGCTCGCCGCATCCCGTACGAAATCACCGAGCGGGGGCGGCAGTCGTTCGATCGCTGGCTTACTGCCCCAACCCGCGACCAAGAAGACATCGAAAGCTGGCTTCTCTTCGTTCATCTCGTCGAGCGGGCGGTCCGCGACGAGATTCTCGACCGTTACCGCGATGACCTGTGGATGCGGAACAAGCTCCTCACACGCACTCGCGACGATGCGTTGCGGGTCCAGCGAGAGCAGCCCGAGGGATACAGCCCGCTCCCCGTGATCATCGCGCGTCAGATCAAACAGGTGTCGGCCGAGCTCGACTTCGTGGACGAGTTCCGCGCGTTTCTAGCGGACGCCGATGCGGGTGCAGATTCGGCGGGCCGTGCCGATGGTTCGGCGCCGCGGCCGGCGGGGGAGGCGGCGCGGGCAGCGGCGGCTCCACGCAGGTCTAGACCTCGCGCCCGGGTGCGGGCGTGACGCCGATCATCTCCCTTCGATCGGTGACGAAGCGGTACGGCACGGACCGGGCGCCGACCACGGCCGTCGACGACCTCTCGCTCGACATCGCGCCCGCCGAGTTCGTCTCGCTCATGGGGCCGAGCGGATCCGGGAAGACGACGGTCCTGAACCTCGTCGCCGGCCTCGACACGCCGGACACGGGCCGGATCATCGTCGACGGACGCGAACTGTCCCAGCTCGAGGATCACCAACTCGCTGACCTCCGGCTCAGCACCATCGGGTTCGTCTTCCAGTCGTTCAACCTCCTCCCGGCGTTGACAGTCGAGCGGAACGTGGCGTGGCCGCTGCAGTTCGCGGGCTGCAAACGGCGTGAGGTGGCGACGCGGACGGCGGCCGCGCTGGAGCGGGTGGGCCTTGCGCACCACGCCACGCGGCGGCCGGCGGAGCTGTCCGGCGGCGAGCAACAGCGTGTGGCGATCGCCCGGGCAATCGCGACGCGGCCCGCCATCCTGCTCGCCGACGAGCCGACCGGCAACCTCGATTCGCGTACCGGCCAGACGATCCTCGACCTGCTTCGCGAATTGAACGAGGAGCAGCGTGTGACCGTCGTCATGGTCACGCACAGCACGCTCGCAGCGGCGTACGGCGACCGCACGGTAGAGCTCCGCGACGGTCGCATCGTGTACGACGTCCGCGCTCCGCGCCCCCGCAGGCTTGCCAGCGTTGGCCGCGAGTCGTGATGCGCGCTGCGCTCTCGCTTCGCCTCGCCTACGAGCACGTTCGAGCCGGGTTCGGACGCATGGTGCTCAGCATTGTCGCAATCGCGCTCGGCGTAGCGCTCGTCGTTTCGATACGATTCATGAACACGGCGGTGCTCGCCTCGTTCGTGGAGACCGCGGATGCGGTCATCGGACGAGCAGCCCTGAGCGTCAGCGCGGGAGAAGGATTGACGTTTCCCGAGGACGTTCGGGAGACGGTAGAGCGCGTCCAAGGCGTGAAGCTCGCAGTGCCCCTCGTGCGGACGTTTGCCTTCCCGGACGACGGAAACGGAGAGCTGCTCACGGTCCACGGCGTCGATCTTGCCCATGAAGCCGAAGTCCGTGTGTATCACGACGCCGCCGACCCGCAGGACGTGGTCGACGATCTCCTCGTGTTTCTGAGTCAGCCCGACTCGATCATAATTGGCCGCGAGTTTGCGGAGGAGCGACATCTCGGCATCGGGAGTCGGCTTCCGCTCGTTACACCCAGTGGCTCGAAAGTCTTCACGGTGCGTGGACTTCTCGATGCCCAGGGTCTGGCGAAGGCTCTAGCCGGACGCTTCATAGTCATGGACCTGTTCGCTGCCGAGCGGGCGTTCACGTCGCCCGGACGGATCACGCAGATCGACGTTCTGCTCGATGAGGGGGCGTCGGTGGAAGACGTGAAGCCGAGACTGGCGGCCGCCATTCCGAGTGGTCTCGAAGTGGAGGAGCCACTTCTCAGGAAGAACGCATTACGAAGGACGATCGCCGGGTTTCAGGGCATGCTGACGGCGTTCAGCCTGCTGGCAGCCGTTGCCGGTTTCGTGATCTGCTACAGCAGACTCGGCGCGATCTTCGAAGCGCGGGCATGGGAGATCGGAATTTTACGCTCCCTGGGGCTCCGACGGCTCGCCGTACTGTGGGAGTTGCTCAAGGAGAGTCTGCTGCTCGGGGTGGCGGGTGTCATCCTCGGTGTGCCAGCCGGTCTCGTCGTGGCTCGACACGTGCTGCCCGTTGTTGCGAAGGCGACCGCGCTGGTCTCGCGGCTCACACCGACCGTCGCCGTTCCGGTCATGGACTGGTCGGCCCTCGTCTTCGGGGCGGTC
>DASRHG010000145.1:0-19248 GCA_035650655.1 Binatia bacterium
GCCGAAGAGCGGCGGGTTGCCCACCCGCCGCTCTTCTTTTTTTTGCCCGCACGGATCCGCTAGAGTCGCGCCCGGTGCCGCTCCGCCAGAAGATCGACTGCCCGCAGTGCGGCGCGCCGCTCGTCCGGAAGCCGGGTGGCCGGTGTCCTTCCTGCGGCACGGCCGTCGCGGCGCACGTCGAGCGGGTGCGGACGCGCGAGGAACGCATCGAGCGCATTGTCGCCGTCGTCGGTACGGTCCTCGTCGTCGCCGTCTTCTCGATGACCGCCGGGCTCGGCCTGGTCGAGGGCGTGCTCGCGTACGCCGGCGCCGGCGCGGCGATGTTCTACCTGGCGAAGAGGACGTTCGGCTGAGGAGGGGGACGACGTGGTGAAGGTGCAGACGCTGCGCGGCGGACCGCGCGCCGCCCAAGGGGACGTCGTCGTGCTCCCGGTCGTCGAGGGCGAGGCGGAGGCGGTCGTCCGACGGCTCGATCGCCGCCTCGCGGGCGTGCTCGGACGCCGTGTCCGGGAGCTCGGCTGGCGCGGGCGCACGGACGAGACGCTCCTCCACACCGCGGAGCGGACGGTCGCTCTCCTCGGGCTCGGCGCGGCGCCGGCGACCGCGGACGCGTGGCGGCGCGCCGGCGCGCGCGCCCGGCAGGAGGCCGAACGGCAGCGCGCGCGCCGCGCCGCGGCGTGGGTCGCCGACACCGGGTCGTCGTCGGAGACGCTCGCGGCGTTCGTCGAGGGATTCCTCCTCGCCGGGTACCGGTTCGACCGCTACCGCTCGGACGAGAACGGAAAGCCGCAGACCCGAAGCCTCACCGTCGTCGGCGCGACCGTGCCCCGGGGCGCCGAGGCCCGCGCGCTGGTCGCCGGCGTGGATGCGCTCGTGGCGGAGGTCTTCCGTGCCCGCGACCTCGTGAACGAGCCGGCGTCCGTGAAGACGCCGCGGTTCATCGCCGAGGAGATCAGGCGTGCCGCGAAGGAGATTCCCGGCCTGACGGTCGAGGTGTGGGATCCCCCCCGCATCGCCAGGGAAGGGCTGAACGGCCTGCTCGCCGTGGCCCGGGGCACGCGGGAAGAGCCGCGCTTCATCACCGTGCGGTCGGCGGCGAAGGGCGCGCGGCGGCGGGTCGCGCTCGTCGGGAAGGGGATCACGTTCGACTCCGGCGGCTTGTCGCTCAAGCCGCCGAAGTCGATGGAGACGATGAAGTACGACATGGCCGGCGGTGCCGCCGTGCTCGCCGCGGTCGCGACGGCGGCGCGCCTCGCGCTCCCGGTCGACGTGACCGGGTACGTGCCCGTCACGGAGAACCTGCCCGGCGGCGGCGCACAGAAGCCGGGCGACGTGATCCGCTATCTGAACGGCAAGACGGTCGAGGTCCTCAACACCGACGCCGAGGGCCGCCTGATCCTCGCCGACGCGCTCGCGCTCGCGAGCCGCGCGAAGCCCGACGTCGTCATCGACCTCGCGACGCTGACGGGCGCGTGTCGCGTCGCCCTCGG
Source organism: Binatia bacterium (assembly GCA_035650655.1). Taxonomy (GTDB): domain Bacteria; phylum Desulfobacterota; class Binatia; order DP-6; family DP-6; genus DASRHG01. The sequence continues at coordinate 1,491 of DASRHG010000145.1, forward strand.
CACGCTGCTCGCGGGCGTCATGGGGAACGACCAGGCGCTCGTGGACGCGCTCCTCGCCGCGGGGCGCGCGAGCGGCGAGCCGCTCTGGCAGCTGCCGCTCGTCCGCGAGTACCGCGACGACCTGAAGAGCCCGATCGCGGATCTGAAGAACGTCGGCGGCGACGCCGGGACGATCATCGCGGGCCTCTTCCTCCAGGAGTTCGTCGAGGGGGTCCCGTGGGCGCACCTCGACATCGCGGGCCCCGCCTTCACGGAGAAGGACCTTCCGCTCGCGCCGCGCGGGGGCACGGGGTTCGGCGTGCGCCTCCTCGTCCGCTACCTCGGCGATCTGGCCGCCCGGCAGGGCTGACGGCTGACGGCGCTCGCCCGGGCGGCTCCTCCACGCCGGGGCTCAGCGCGGAAACGTGGTGGTGACGAAGCGCTCCGCGTCCGCGCGCGAGCGAACCGTTCCTTCGAGCTGCGCTTCCTCGAGCGCGCGGAGGATCTCGCCGAGGCGGGGACCCTCCGGGTAGCCGAGGGCCTTCAGGTCGTCGCCGCCGAGGAGGCGCGGCGGCTTCACCTCCTCGTGCGACAGCTCGGCGCGGCGGCGCTCGCAGAACTCGACGTACCGGAGGTCGCGATTCGACGCGAGCGCGTTCATGCGCGCGAGCGCGAGGAGCTCCTCGAAGCCGGGCGCGCGGAGCATCTTCTTCAACGTCGAGAGGCGCATCTCCGGGGCCTGCACGAGCCGGAGGTGGTCGCGGACGAGGTACTCGACGCGCTCCCACGTCGCGCGGCTCCGGCGGAGGCGCTGGCAGATCGCGACCGCCATCTTCGCGCCCTCCGGCGCGTGCCCGTAGAACGTGATGCGCCCGTCGTGGACGCCGGCACAGTCCGGCTTCGCGACGTCGTGCAGGAGCGCCCCGAGCGCGAGCGTCTCCGACGCGCCCGCGGGGAGCTGCTCGAGCAGGAGCAGCGTGTGCGTGAAGACGTCGCCCTCGGGGTGGAAGTCCGGCGACTGCGCGACCCCACGCATGCGAGCGACCTCGGGGAGGATCGGCTCGAGCAGCCCGAGCTCGGCGAGGAGCTCGAAGCCGCGCCGGGCGCCGCCCTCGGTGAGGATCATGACGATCTCGTCGCCGATGCGCTCGGCGGCGATGTCGACGATCGACGGGGCGCCGGCGACGATCGCCGCCCGGGTCTCCGCCTCGATCGTGAAGCGGAGCCGCGCCGCGAAGCGGACGGCGCGAAGCATCCGCAGCCGGTCCTCGGCGATGCGCGCGCCGGGGTCGCCGATCGCGCGCAGGATCCCGGCGCGGAGGTCGGCGACGCCGCCGACGAGGTCGACGACGTCGCCCGTCTCCGGGTCGAGGAAGAGCGCGTTGACGGTGAAGTCACGGCGCCGGGCGTCTTCGGCCGCCGAGCCGAAATGCACGGCGCTCGGCCGGCGGCCGTCGACGTACGCCGCGTCCGAGCGGAACGTGGCGACCTCGAACGCACGGCCCTCGAGGACGACCAGGACGACCCCGAACTGCGCGCCGACGGGCACGGTCCGCGGGAAGAGCCCCTGGACCTGCTCGGGGCGCGCGCTCGTCGCGACGTCGAAATCGACGGGCGCGCGGCCGAGAAGCTGGTCGCGGACGCACCCGCCGGCGAAGTACGCCGTGTGGCCGGCCTCCCGGAGCCGGCGGACGATCTGCGTGGCGAGCGCGCGCGCGTCGGCCATCGCCTGCCAGGGTAGGCCGCGGCCGTCGCGGCCGCAACGCTCAGGCGTCGTACGCGAAGAGCACCTTCACCGCGCCCGAGTCGCCCTGCTTTCCGCAGGCGAGGAACGCCTCGCGATAGTCGTCGAGCGTGAAGCGGTGGGTGAGGATGGGCGTCGCGTCGATGCGGCGGCTCGCGACGAGGTCGAGGTAGATCTCCATCGCGTGGCGGCGGCGGCCCTCGAACTCCTCGACCCCGAACGCGTTCGACCCGATGACGGCGATCTCCTTGAAGTAGAGCGGCGTCCATTCGAAGCGGCGCGGCGCCTCGACGCCCGTCACGACGATCGCCCCGCGCGCGGCCGCGATCCGGATGCCGACCTCGATCGTCTCGGGCAGCCCCACCGTGTCGTACACGACGTCGACTCCGCCGCCGTGGAGCCAGGGATGTCCGTACCACGGCTTCATCACCTGCGCGCCCGTCTCCGCGGCGACGCGGGTCACGATCTCCGCGACCGGCGCGTGCGGGAGGACGGCGGCGGCGCCGAACCGCTCCGCGAGCGCCTTCTGGTGCGGAAAGCGCGCGATCGCGAGGACCCGCGTCGCGGGATGGAGCGCGCGGAGGATCGCGATCGCCAGGAGGCCGAGCGTGCCGCAGCCGTACACGAGCGCCGTCCCGCCCGGGGCGGGCGGCCGCTTGAGGATGCCATGCAGCGACACCGAGAACGGGTCGGCGAGCACCGCCTGCTCGTCGGTCACGCCGTCGGGGATCGGGATGCACATCGACTCGTGCGCGGGCACGAGCGGCGCGAACCCCCCCGTCGCTGCGCTGCTGTTCCCGGTGTGGATGCCGGGCGGGAGCCGCCCGCGGGCGAAGTTGCGGCAGATCGAGTACTGGCCGTCCGCGCACTCCGGACACGGCGGCGCGATGCCGCGCGGGCCGCAGGAGAGCCAGGGGTTGAGCACGACGCGCTCGCCGACCTTCCGCCGCTCGACGCCCGGGCCGACGCGCTCGATGCGTCCGACGACCTCGTGGCCGAGGACCTGCGGGAACGAGATGAGCGCGGTCATCGGGTTGTCCATGTTCCCGTTCAGGAAGAGCTGCTTGTAGTCGCTGCCGCAGATGCCGCAGAGGCGCGTGCGGATCACGAGCCAGTCGGGTCCCGGGAGCTCCGGCTCCGGGATCTCCTTCAAGGCTGCGGTGGAGAACGGACCGAAGAAGAAGCGCTTGTCGAGCCGGCCGAGCAGGCTCGTGAGGATCTGCCGCGGAACGCTGACGTCGCAGACGAGCGCGCGCATCGGGTCGGTACCAAGCACGCGACGCGCGGGCGAATCAAGCTCGCCCTTGTCGGCCGGCGGGGCCTGAGGCACGATGCCGCCGTGGCCAGGCCGGCGCCCCGGAACGCGCGCCGCGCGATCCCGTCCGTCGCGCGTCTCGTCGACGCGCCGTCCGCCGCGGCGCTGCTCGCCCGCTGGCGTCGGGATCGGGTCGTCGCGGTGACGCGGACCGTCCTCGAGGAGCTGCGCCGCGAGGCCGCCGCCGGCACGCCGGTCCCGTCCGACGACGCGATCCTCACCCGCGTCGCGGCGCGCCTCGACGCGCTCGGGGCCCCGCGCCTCGTCCCGGTCGTGAACGCGACCGGCGTCGTGCTCCACACGAACCTCGGCCGCGCGCCGCTCCCGGAGGACGCGGTCGCGGCGCTCGTCGCGGCCGCGCGGGGCGCGACGAACCTCGAGCTCGACCTCGTGACCGGCCGCCGCGGCGAGCGCGACGCGGTCGTCGCCGACGACCTCTGTGCGCTCGCGGGCGCCGAGGCGGCGCTCGTCGTGAACAACAACGCGGCCGCCGTGCTCCTCGTCCTCAACACGCTCGCGGCCGACCGCGAAGTCGTCGTGTCGCGCGGCGAGCTGGTCGAGATCGGCGGGTCGTTCCGTCTCCCGGACGTGATGGCCAAGAGCGGAGCGCGGCTCCGCGAGGTCGGCACGACGAACCGGACGCACCTCGCCGACTACGGCGGCGCCGTCGGGCCCGCGACGGCGCTCCTGCTGAAGGTGCACACGAGCAACTACCGCGTGGTCGGCTTCACGGCGGCGGTCGAGCTCGACGCCCTCGTCCGGCTCGGGCGCGAGGCGGGCGTCCCAGTCGTCGAGGACCTGGGGAGCGGGGCGCTCGTCGACCTCGCGACGCTCGGGCTGCCGCGGGAGCCGGTCGTGCGCGAGCGGCTCGCGGCGGGCGCCGATCTCGTCACGTTCAGCGGCGACAAGCTCCTCGGCGGGCCGCAGGCGGGGATCGTCGTCGGACGCCGCGACCTCGTCGCGCGCTGCGCCGCGAACCCCCTCCGTCGCGCGCTTCGGCCCGACAAGCTGACGCTCGCGGCGCTCGCGGCGACACTGCGCCTCTACCGCGAGAGTCCCGCCCTCACGACCGCGCTGCCGGCGCTGCGCGCGCTCGCACGCCCGCTCGCCGAGCTCGAGCGGGTGGGCGAGGCGGCGGCCGCGCGCCTCCGGCACCGCCTGGGCGACGGGTACCGCGTGCGCGTCGTCGCGTCGGAGTGCGAGGTCGGCAGCGGCGCCGTCCCGGCCGTCGCGCTCCCCAGCCGTGCGCTCGCGATCGAGCACGACGCCGTGTCGGCGGACGCGCTCGCGGCCCGCTTCCGCGCCGCGCGGCCGCCCGTCCTCGGACGGATCCACGAGGGACGCCTCCTCCTCGATCTGCGCACCGTCTTCGACCCGGGCGAGCTCGACGTCGAGGTGTGACGGTCGCGATGCCGCTCGTCATCGGCACCGCCGGGCACATCGACCACGGGAAGACGGCGCTCGTCCGCGCGCTCACCGGCCAGGACACCGACCGGCTGAAGGAGGAGAAGGAGCGCGGCATCTCGATCGACCTCGGCTTCGCCCACCTGGACGCCGCCGGCGTGCGCGCGGGGATCGTCGACGTGCCTGGTCACGAGCGCTTCATCCGCAACATGCTCGCGGGCGCGCACGGAATCGACCTCGTGCTCTTCGTGGTCGCGGCCGACGACGGCGTCATGCCGCAGACCGAGGAGCACCTCGACATCCTCCACCTCCTCGGCGTGCGGCGCGGCGTCTTCGTCGTCACGAAGACGGATCTCGTCGACGCGGCCCGGGTGGCGGCGGTGCGGGAGGAGATCGAGATCATCGCGCTCGATACGACGCTCGAGGGCGCGCCGGTCGTGCCCGTCTCGACCGTCACCGGCGCGGGGCTCGACGCGCTTCGCGCCGCGATCGGACGCGCGCTCGCGGAGCCGCCCGGGCCGCCGCCGCCCGGGTACTTCCGCCTTCCGGTCGACCGCGCGTTCGTCCTCCGCGGGCACGGGACGGTCGTCACGGGGACCGCGATCGCCGGTGACGTGCGCGAGGGCGACACGGTCCGGATCGTGCCGGGCGGCGAGACCGCGCGCGTGCGGAGCGTCGAAGTGCACGGCGTCCCCGTCCCGCACGCCGGGCACGGGCAGCGGGTCGCGCTCAACCTCGTGGGCGTCGAGCGGACGGAGATCGGGCGCGGGCACGTCGTCTGCGACCCGCGCCTCGGGCGGGTGACGGACCGCTTCGACGCGTGGGTCGAGGTCCGCCCCGCCGCGCGCCGGGCGATCGCGAGCCACGCACGCGTCCGGGTGCACCTCGGGACGGCGGAGGCGATGGCGAAGCTCGTCGTCCTCGACGGCGCCGACGCGCTCGCGCCGCGGAGTCGCGGCTGGGTGCAGCTCGTGCTCCGCGCGCCGCTCCTCGCGATGCGCGGCGACCGCTTCATCGTCCGCGACGAGACGGCACGGCGGACGCTCGGCGGCGGGGTCGTCGTGAACCCGTTCGCCGACCGCCACCGGCCCGGCGAGCCCGGGCTCCGCGCGCGGCTCGACGCGCTCCGGGCGGGCACGCTCGCCGCCGCCGCGCGCGCGTTCCTCGAGCTCGTGCCCGAGTTCGCGAGCGACCGTGCCACGGTCGCGCAGGCCCTCAACGTGCGCGAGGAGGAGGCGGAGGGGGCGCTCGGCGCCCTTCCGGACGCGGTCGCGATCCCAGACGCGCGGGCGCCGGAAGCGTGGACGACGGCGGCGAAGGCGGCGCGGCTCGAGGCGTTCGTCGTCGAACGCGTCGACGCCGCGCACCGCACGGCCCCGCTCGCGCCGGGCGTCGAGATGGAGAGCCTCCGGACGCAGCTTCCGTGGGCGCTGCCGCCGAAGGTGTTCCGCTGGGCCGTCGAGCGCCTGGTCGCCGCCCGCCGGCTCGTCCGCGAGGAGAGCCTCGTGCGCAACCCGGCGCACCGCGCGGCGCTCGGCGCGGACGCGCGCGCGCTCGCCCGGCGCGTCGAGGCGCTCCTCGCCGACGCCCGCTTCGCGCCGCCCGACGTCCGGCGGCTGGAGGAGGCGGCGGGCGCCGCCCGGCGGGCGCTCGGCGACGTGCTCGCCGTGCTCGAGCGCGAGGGACGCGTGGTGCGCGTCGCGCCGGATCTCTACTACGCACGTGCCGCCGCCGCTGCGGCCGCGGAGCTCGTACGGGCCCATTGCGCGCAGCACGGCGAGATCGCGGCCGCGACGTTCCGGGACCTGATCGGCGGAAGCCGCAAGTACGCGATCGCCCTCCTCGACTGGCTCGATCGCACCGGCGTCACCGTGCGCATCGGGGACCTGCGGAAGCTCCGCCGGTAGCGCCGGCGTCCCTGGACACCCCGGGAGCGCCCCGCTAGCCTCGCGCGCGATGGCCGAAGGCGAGAGCGGCGCGCGCACGCGGCGGGAGCTGTTCCGGCTCACCGATCGCGCGCGCGCGGCGGGTTGAGCCGGCAAGCTCGGTCCGGCGGACCTGGCGAAGATCCTCCGCGCGCTCCCGCCCGTGGTGCACGCGGACCTCCTGGTCGGGACGGCGACGTCCGACGACGCGGGGGTGTTCCGTCTCGCGCCCGACCTCGCGCTCGTGCAGACGGTCGACTTCTTCTCGCCGATCGTCGACGATCCGTTCGTCTTCGGCGCGATCGCGGCCGCGAACGCGCTCTCCGACGTCTACGCGATGGGCGGCGTGCCGCGAACGGCGCTCAACATCGCCTGCTTCCCGCCGAAGGACGTGCCGATCGAGGTCCTCGGCGACATCCTGCGCGGCGGCGCGGCGAAGGCGAGCGAGGCGGGCGTCGTCGTCCTCGGCGGCCACACGGTCGCCGACGAGGAGATCAAGTTCGGCATGGCGGTCACGGGCCTCGTCCATCCCGACCGCATCCTGCGCAACGTCGGCGCGCGTCCGGGCGACGTCCTCGTCCTCACCAAGCCGCTCGGCACGGGAATCGTGACGACGGCGGCGAAGCGCGGCGCCGCCGCCGCGGCCGAGGAGGCGGCGGCGATCGCGAGCATGACGGCGCTCAACGCGGCCGCTGCCCGCGCGCTCGATGGCTTCGAGATCCACGCCTGCACGGACGTGACCGGCTTCGGCCTCCTCGGGCACGCCTACGAGATGGCGTGCGGGAGCGGCGTGCGCGTCGTGCTCGAGGCCGCGCGCCTCCCGCTGCTCCCGGGGCTCGCCCGCCTCGTCGCCGGCGGCTTCCTCACGGGGGGCTGCCGCCGCACGCAGGAGTGGCTCGCCGGCGCGGTCGGGATCGGCGCGGCCGTGCCGGCCGACGTCCGCGAGGCGGCGTGGGACCCGCAGACGTCGGGCGGCCTCCTCGTCGCGCTGCCGGCCGCCGCGGCGCCGCGCCTCGTCGGCGCGCTCCACGCCGCCGGGATCGCGGCCGCGACGGCGATCGGCATGACCGAGCGGCGCGACGGGGGCGCGTGGATCGTCCTCGTCTGACGCCCCGCGCCGACCGGAGACGTCAGTGGTGGAACGGCATCGGCGCGGCCGGCTTCCCGTCGCCCGTCCCGGCGACGTCGAGCCGCGCGAGCGCGCCGTCGTCGATCTTCACGTCGGCGTCGCGCTTGAGCTGGTCGTAGTACGCCTGGAGCCGCTCCTGGATCGCCTTGTTGCGGAGCGTCCCGCGGATCTGCTCCTTCACCTGGTCGAAAGGCTTGCGCTCGCCCTCCTTCCGCTCCGTGACCGTGATCACGTGCCAGCCGAACTGCGTCTTCACGGGCTGGCTCACCTGACCGGGCTCGAGCGCGAACGCGACGCGCTCGAAGTCGGGCGTCATGCGGCCCGGGCCGAAGGTGCCGAGGTCGCCGCCCTTCGGCCCGGTCGTCGTGTCGATCGACTTCGCACGGGCCACGTCGGCGAAGCGCTCCGGATGCGCCTGGAGGTCGGCGGCGATCTCTCTCGCCGTCGCCTCGTCCTTCACGAGGATGTGGCTCGCGTGGATCTGCGTCGACGAGTAGAGGACCGGATTCTGGTCGTAGTACGCCCGGACCTGGTCGTCGCCGATCTCGGGCGTCGTCTGGTAGTCCCGCATGACGCGCTGGACGACGAGGCGCTTGCGGAGCTCGTTCACCTGGCGCTCGATCTGCTGGTCGGTGTCGTAGCCCGCCTTCCGCCCCTCTTCGTAGAGGAGGTCCGTCAGCACCATCTGCTCGACGAACTGCCGCTTCCGCTCCGGTGCGGCGAGGTACGTCCGCGACGCGGCGGGCAGCCGCCCGAGCTCCTGCGCTACGCGCGTCGAATCGAGCGTGTGGCCGGCGTACGTCGCGATCACCTCTCCGGTGGGCGCGGGCGCGGCGGATTCGGACGAGGCAGCTTGCTCTGCCCGCCCGCCGCATCCGACGGCGAGCGCGGCGAGCAGCGCGGCGCCGGTCATGACCGAGACGCGGCCTCGCATACGGGCCGGAGGCATAGCGCAGCGTCGCCGGCGCAGTCAATTTTGCCGCGACTCGGCGTCGGCGGCTTGACGCGCCCCCGACCGCGCGCCTTCCGCGCCGCCGCGCGCCGGTGGCATGCGGCTTGCTCCTTCGAGCCCTCGGATGTGGGTGGCTCCGAACGCGCTGTCCGCGGACGCGCCCGTCGAGGAGGTGCTGCCGCATCTCGAGGCCCTCGCGCAGTTCACCGCCGAGCTTCGCGCGCGCCTCGACGCGCCGGGCGACGGCGGCGCTCCCGTCGGCGGCATCGAAGGCATCCTCGCGCTCCACCGCCGGGTGAAGGCGCTGGTCGACGCGGTCGCCGACGATGCGCTCGCGCGCGCCATCGCCGACGTCGCCGCCCTCGCCGAGCGGCTCCACGGCGTGCAGCGAGACCTGGAGGCGCTCGCGCGCGTGAAGCGCGCGCTCGCGGTCTGAGCGACCCCCGGGGGCGGCCGCGGCTCGGGCGCCGGGGAGCGCCCCGTCAGCGCGCGCGCGCCGCGAGCAGGCCCTGCCCGGTGGCGGCGCCGGCGACGTCGATCAGGCAGTCGCGCAGGGCCGGTGTCCGGCCGGGCACGAAGAGCTGGTGCGCTTCGTCGAGCGTCGCGTACGCCGCGGTGAGCCCCACCGCGACGACGGCGGTCTCGAGCCGCCACCGGCCGTCTCCGCGAAGCGCGCGGTAGAGGAGCACGCTCAGCACGAGGTACTCGGCGAAGTGAGCCGTCTTCCGGACCGCGTGGTGGATTGCGGCGAGCTCGGTCGGGGACGCGTGCGGGAAGAGGAACGTCAGGAGCGGCAGCAGCACCGCGGCCGTCCGCTCGCCCGTGAACCAGCGCGTCGAGAAGAGCGAGATGAGCGCCGACCAGAGGACGACGGCGAGCCAGCGTCCGATACGCTCGCGCCTAGACAATCTCGGCGACCGCCCGGTTCACGAGCGCGAGCACGTCCTCCCCGAACTCGGCGTCGATGAAGCTCTCGATCTTGTCGCGCTGCGACGCGTAGCGCTTCCCGCCCGCCTCCTCCGCCATCGTCGTGCCGGCGAGCACATCGAGAAACGCGAGCACGCCGGGGAAGGCGGACGCGTCCGCGCCGGAGAGCTTCCGGTCGAACGCGAGCCGCAGGGTGAGATAGGCCAGTCGGTACTTCGAGTCCTCGGTGAGCTCCATGTCGTCTCCTTCGACGGTCAGCTCGCGCCGCGCGCCGCCTCGTGCTTCTCGATGATGACGGCGTACTGGTAGTGGATCGGCTCCCGCAGGCCGGGGAGGACGCGCCCGTTGATGAGGAGCGTCGGCGTCTGGTTGACGCGGAGGCGGATGCCCGCCTCGACGTCCGCGTCGACCCGCGCGCGCGTCGCGGGGTCGTCGAGACACTCGCGGAACGCGTTCAGGTCGAGCTTCATCTCGCGGGCGTAGCGGAAGAGGCTCTCCCGCTCGAGGTGGTCCTGGTTCTCGAACAGCACGTCGTGGTAGTCCCAGAACCTGCCCTGCTGCCCCGCGCACTCCGCAGCGCACGACGCGAGGCAGGCGTTCGCGTGGAGCGGCGCCGGCACCGCCGGATTGCACGCGGGGTCGAGCGGGAAGTAGCGGAACACGACGCGGACGTCGGGGCGTGCGTGGAGGAGCGCGCGAAGGTCGTGGAACGCCTGCGCGCAGTGTGGGCATTGGAAGTCCGAGAACTCGACGATGCAGACGGGCGCGTCGGCGGGACCCTTCGTGTGCTCGCCCGCCTCGAGCGCGCGCACGGGCGCGACCGGATGCGAGGTGTACCACGCGTAGAAGTCGGGGTCCCTGGCGCGGACCTCGTCGATGCTCGTCGCCGTGGCGGGCGCCCGCGTCGCGGCCCACGTGCCGCCGGCGATCGCGAGCACCGCGGCGAGCGCGGCGACGGCGCGCGCGCCGACCGCCCCCCGCCACCACGGCCGGCCGGTCGCGGGGAAGCGGGCCGCGAGCGGCACGACGGTGACGAACCAGGCGAGGATCGTCGCGTCGATGCTCGCGCAGAGGAGGCAGACGTGCCCGAGTGCCACCATCGCGCCGACGAGCACGAGCGCGGACCCGACGCTCCACGAGACGATGCCGAGGAGCAGGAGGTCGGCGAGCCCGCCGGTCGCGAACCCGAGAGCGCCGGGCAGCGCGAACGCGGCGCCGAGGAGGAACGTGAGGAGCGCCCAGCCCGCCATCGGGACGCCGAACAGCTTGGAATACCGGCTCGTCAGCACGACGTCGCAGTTGACGACGGGGCCGAGGTTGCAGAAGCTCGTGTAGGTGCCCCCCTCCAGGCGGAGCGAGACGTTCAGCGTGAGCGCGCTCAGCCCGACGCCGAGGAGCGCGAGCGCGAGCGCGATGCGGTGCCGGGTGGGACTCGGACTCATCGGGCGAAGCCCGAAGTCTAACCGCCCCCCGAGTCGCTTTCAATCGACGTGGAGCGGCGATCAGCCTTTCGAGGCGAGCTCCTGGTCGAGCAGCTGCTTGAAGTTCTCGTAGCTCTGCGCGCCGCTCAGCTTCCGCCCGTTGATGAAGAAGGTGGGCGTCGAGTTGACGCCGAGGGAGCTCGCCTCCGTCTCGTCCGCCTTCACCGCCTCGAGCGACTGCTTGCTCTCGAAGCACTGTTGGAACTTCGGGACGTCGAGCCCGCCCTGGGTCGCGATCTCGGTCGCCTTGTCCTTCAGGTTGTCCTTCGTGATCTCGCCCTGCTTCGAGAAGAGCCCGTTGTACATCGTCCAGAACTGGTCGTTGCCCTGCTGGAACGCGCACTCCGACGCGATCGCGCCGCTCTCGGCCCAGGGATGGATGCTCGTCAGCGGGAAGTTCTTGAAGACGAACCGGACCTTGTCGCCATAGTCCTTCAGCACCTGCTTCTCGAGCGTCTCGTAGACGCGGCTGCAGAAGGGACACTGGAAGTCGGAGTACTCGACCATCGTCACCTTCGCGTCCGTCGGGCCGCGGCTCGGCTGGTCGTCGAGCTTGATCTTGCTCATCACCTGCTTCAGCGGGTCGACGGTCAGGTCGATCGCGTCGCCGCGGAAGAGGTAGTGGCCGTCCCGGCTCACGTAGAAGGCGACGTTCTGTTTCTGCTGCCCGAGCGACACCTCGAGGTTGCCCTTCCGCCAGCCGGGAACGTCGGCGTCCTCGATCTTCGTCACCTTGAAGTTGAGCCCCGGGTTCGTCACCGTCTTCTGGAAGTAGTCGACGACGCGCTGGGAGACGCTGTCGTCGCTCGCCGCGGGTCCGGGCGTGCCCTCGCCGCCTCCCCCGCACGCGGCGACGACGAGCACGGCGACCGTGAGGACGAGGAAGCGGCTGACGCCTGTGGCTGAGCGCATGGATCTCCTCCTGAGCGGGCTGCTTTATGCGCCGATGTCCCCGCAGTCAACACGGCGCGTGCGACCCGTACGTCCCGCTGCCGAGGCTCATCCTGGCCGTCGCGGGCGTCGCGCGAGTGGATGTGCCTTGACCGCCTTCGACGGCGGGTCGTAAGGTCCTACCTGATGCGCGTCGGCAATCGGCTCGCAGCGGAGCTCCGGCAGCGGCAGTGGTCACGAGCCGACCTCGCCGCCGCGACCGACATCCCGTACGCGGTCGTCCGCCGGCTCGCGCGTCCCGGGAGCGACCCCGCGCTCGACTACGCGCTCCGCATCTGCCGGGTGCTCGGCGTCCCCGTGGAGACGCTCTTCACGCTCGCGCCGGACGCGACGACGCCGGGCGGGGAGACGGACGCGCGCTCGCGCGACGACACCTGACGGACGGGCGCCGGCGCGGCGCCGCGTCGCTCGCGCGGCGCTGGTGCCGAACTATCTACTCCGATCTATGCATCGGCCGGGCCCGTCGACGGCGTGATCTCACCTTGATACGGTCGGCGCGGCGCCCCTACACTACACGGCTGCCGGCGCGAGCCGGAGGGGAGGATCGAGCATGACGACCGTGTACCTGGGCCTCTGGGCGGCCGGCATCTTCACGGGCGGGATGGCCACCCTCGCGCTCCTCCTCCAGCGCCGCGCCTTCGGGTGGAGCACGTTCACCGGCGGCGCGCTCGCGGTCCTCGGGCTCGTCGTCGGGGCGAAGCTCCAGTACCGGTTGGAGCTCTTCCCGATCGGCTACGCGTTCAACGTCTCGTACTCGGAGCTCCTCGAGCCGGGGATGCGGATCCCCCTCGGCGTGCTGCTCGGCGGCGTCGTCGGCTGTCTGTGGTGCCTCGCGCTCCGGGGGCCGTGGCGCGACCTCGGCGACGCGCTCGCTCTCGGCGCGGCGATCATGGTGCCGATCGGCCGGCTCGGCTGCTTCCTGAACGGCTGCTGCATGGGCACGGCGTGCGGTGCGTGGGCGCTGCCGGTCTGCATGCGCTTCCCCCCGGGGACCGAGGCCTACGACCAGCAGCTGCGGGACAACCTGATCGCCCTCTCCGCCCCGCAGTCGCTGCCCGCCCATCCGCTGCCGCTCTACTTCGGCGCCACGTCGGCGGCGATCGCCGTCGTCCTCCTCCTGATGGCGCGGCGGCGCGCGGCGTCCGGCATGATGCTGCTCGTCGCGGCGGTCCTCTCCTCGGCCGGGAAGCTCGTGCTCGAGACGCTCCGCGCCGAGCCGCGTCCGCCCGGGCCGATGTTCGCGATCCCGGCGACCGTCCTCGTGGTCGGGGGCGCGGCGCTCCTCGCGGTGAGTCTCCGCCGCGCGCTCGCCGGGCGCGACCGCGCCGCGCTCGGCGCGATGAAGGGCGCGACCGTCGCGGCGCTCGTCGTCGCGGGCGGCATCGCGGGACTGCCCGCGCCCGCGCAGGGACAGGTGCCGAACCCGCTCGCGGGTGCGGACGCTCTCGCCGCCTACGCCCGCAACCCGCTCCGGAGCCGCCGCGCGCTCCGGCTGCTCGAGCACCGCGGCACCGCGGACCTCCCCCCCGTCGTGCTCATCGCGATGGCGGACGCCCGGCTGCGGTCGGGGCAGCGGCGGCAGGCGGCGCGGCTCTTCGAGGAGGTGCTCGCCCGCGAGCCGGGCGAACCGTGGGTCGGCTGGGCGAAGCTCGGCCTCGGCTGGAACGCGCTCCTCGGCGGCGACCCGGACGGCGCGCGGCCGTGGCTCGAGGAGGTCGGGAGCGCCGGGACGCCGACGAGCGGCCTCGCGCGGCTCCTCGTTGCGCTCATCGACGCGAGCGACGGCAAGGCGGTCGGCCTGAAGACGTTCGACGAGGTTGCACGGGACCCGCAGTCGTCGCCGGTCCTCCGCGACGTGAGCCGCCTCGGCATCGCCTACGCGCGCTACTGGGACGGCGACTACGGCGGCGCGGCCGCGGCGTTCGAGCGCGCGACGACGTCGAGCACCCCCGAGCTCGTCGACGACGCCCGGTACGGCGCCGCGTGGTCGCGCATTCGCGCGGGCGATCGGGCCGCGGGCGAGGAGGCGCTTCGCGCGCTCGCCGCCGGCGCACGGACCCGTGGGTCCGCGATCAGCGAGGCGCTCGTGAACCTCGATCAGCGCGCGCTCCTCCGCGCAGGGTTCGAGCGCTATCGCCGCGGCCCGGTGCGGGCGCCCGAGGATCAGATCGCGCAGCTCCTCGACTCCGACGGCGCGCGGATGGCGCGCGAGGCGCTCCGCCACCTGGACGCCCTGCCCGAGGAGGTCCACCACACGCTTCGCCGGCCCATCTACGGCGCGTCCGACCGCGAGCTCTCGATCGTGCGCGTGAGCGACGGCGGGACGGCGGCCGTGCGGTCGAAGACCGCGCCGCCGCCGGTCCCCCCGCCCACGCCGCGCCGCGCGCCGAGCCCGGGCGGCGGAGGCGCGTGGTGGCTCCTCGCCGCGTTCCTCCTGGGCGCCGGGTACGTCGCGGCGACGTGGGGGCGGACGAGCCGGCCGTCCGGTCCGGGGCGGAAGTGGTGACTACGGCGCTCATCACGGGCGCGACCGGGTTCCTCGGCTCGGAGATCCTCGCCTCGCTCCTCGCGCGCGACCCCGACGTGCGGCTCGTCGCGCTCGTCCGCGCGCGCAGCGGGGTGAGCCTCGCGCGCCGCCGGCAGCGTCTCGTCGCGAACCTGCCGCCGGCGCACGCGGCACGCGTGGCCGCGGTCCACGGCGACCTGACACGCCCCGCCCTCGGGCTCTCGCCGATCGAGTACGAAGCGCTCGTCGCGCACGTCGACCGCGTGATCCACGTCGCCGCGACGACGAGCTTCGGTCACGCCCTCGCCGAGGCACGCCGGCAGAACGTGGGCGGCACGGCGGAGGCGTTGGCGCTCTGCCGGCGGCTCGCGGCGGAGGGGAAGTCCGGCCGGCTCGACTACGTCAGCACCGCGTACGTCGCCGGCGACCGCACCGACCTCGTCGGCGAGGACGAGCTCGACGTCGGCCAGGGGTTCCGCAACACCTACGAGCAGAGCAAGTTCGAGGCCGAGGCGCTCTGCCGGGCGGCGTCCGACGAGCTCCCGATCGCGATCCACCGCCCGTCCATCATCGTCGGCGGCTCGGCCACCGGCGCGACCTCGAGCTGGAAGGCGCTCTACATCCCGATGGGGCTGATCGCGTCGTTCTACCTGCGCTGGCGCCCGGTGACGCGGCTCGTGCCGCTGCCGCTCCGGCGCGACTGTCCGCTCGACATCGTACCCGTCGACTGGGTCGCGGACGCGGTCGCGACGCTCTGGGCGCGTCCGGATGCCGTCGGGCGCTGCCATCACCTCGCCGCCGGGCCCGAGGGCAGCGTCACGACCGAAGAGGCCGTGACGCTCGCCTGCGAGGTCTTCGGCGAGCCGCCGCGTCGCTTTCTCGAGCCGTCGAGGTGGGTCGTCGGGGTCGCGCGCGCGGCGAGGCCGCTCGCGCGGCGGCTCTGGCCGCGTGCGATGGCGCTCGCGGAGCCGTGCCTCCCCTATGCCGTCGACAACCCGCGCTTCGACACGACGCACCGCCGCGCGGCCGGGCTCGAGCCGCCCGCCTTCGCGAGCTACTTCCCCCGCGTCCTCGCGTACGCCGCGCGCCACGGCTTCGGTCTCGACGCGTCCGAGGCCGAGGGCGGCGGGCGCGCCGAGCCGCGCACGGCCCGTCCGGTCGCCGCCGCATGACGCCGACGCCGTCCACCTCGTGCCCCGCGCGGCTCCGGACGGAGCTCGGCACCGCCGTCCCGACCGGCCTCGTCGTCGGCGCCCTCTTCGGCGTGCGCGAGGGGCTCCTCACGCTCGACGCGAACGCGTTCGTGCAGCCCGGGCAGTACTTCTTCGTGTATCTCGCGGGCGCCATCCTCGTCTCGATGACGCTCGGGGTCCTCGTCCTCGTGCCCGTCGCCGGGGCGCGCGCGCTCCTCGGGCGCGCGCGCGCGAGCGGGCTCCCGCTCTACGTCGCGCTCGCCGTCGGGGGCGGGACGCTGTCGGTCGTCGGACCGTGGCTCGCGGCCGTCGTCGCGCACCTGAACGAGGTCGGCTTCGCCCCGGGTCCCGCGGGGACGGTCGCGCTCTGGACCGCGGCGCTCGCGCTCGTCGCGGGGGCCGGCGTCGCGGCGGGGGGAACGGCGGCGTGGTGGGCGGCGCGCACGGCGCATCCGCTCCGCTGGGCGACGCGGCTCGCCGTCGCGCTCCTCGTCGTGCTGCCCTGGCCGCTCGTCCGCTTCGTCGCCACCGAGTGGAAGTGGGACCCGCCGCGGCCGTCTGCCGCGGCGGCGTCGGAGCGGCCGAACGTCGTCCTCGTGTCGATCGACACGCTGCGCGCCGACCCGCTCGCGAGCTACGGCGGCACGCCTGGCGTGACGCCCCACCTCGACCGCGTGGCGGCCGAAGGGGTCACGTTCCGGAACGCGATCGTCGCGGCGCCGTGGACGCTGCCCTCCGTCGGCTCGATCATGACCGGGCTCTATCCCCGCCATCACGGGGCGGGCGCCCCGACGAACCGGCGCGATCCGCTCGGCCGCTCGCGGCTCGCCGACGGGCCGCAGACGCTCGCCGCGTGGCTCCGGGCGGCGGGCTACCGGACGCACGCCGTGGTCACGAATCCGTACCTGGCGCTCCGCTACGGCCTCGGGCGCGGCTTCGACGGCTACGAGAACCTGACGATCGAGTCCGAGTTCTTCCTCGCGGGACGCGACGCGACCCTGATCCGGCTGCTCCGCCGGCTCTGCCCGGGGTGCGTCGTCGGCGACCGCGGCGCCACCGTGAGCCGGCGCGCGATCGCCTGGCTCGAAGGCGCGCGCGACGCCGGCCCCTTCTTCCTCTGGGTCCACTACATCGACGCGCATCCGCCGTACGGTGCGTCGCGCCACAAGACGTTCCGGGGCGACACCGTGCTCGGCGCGACGCGCCGCGCGCCGGCGATGCGCGTGTCGCCGGATCCCGCCCGGCTCCGGAGCGGCGAGATCCAGCTGAGCGCCGCCGAGAAGGAGACCGTGCGGGCCCTCTACCGGGACGAGGTGGCGGGCGTCGACGCAGCCGTGGGAGAGGTCGTCGACGCGCTCGATCGGCTCGGTCTCGGCGACCGGACGCTCCTCGTCGTCGCGAGCGACCACGGGGAGGAGTTCTGGGAGCACGGCGGCGTGGAGCACGGCCACACGGTGTACGACGAGCTCGTGCGCGTGCCGCTCCTCATGCGCATGCCCGGGCGGCTGCCGGCGGGCGCGGTCGTCGACGGGATTGCGCGGACGGTCGACGTCGCGCCGACGGTCGCGGAGCTGGTCGGCGCCCCGGCGTTCCCGGCGTGTGACGGCGCGTCCCTCCTGCCGCTCGTCCGCGGCGAGAACGAGGCGCCGCGCGTCGCGCTCGTCGAGAACATGCTCTTCGCCGCAGAGCGCATCGGGATCCGGACCGCGGACCGCAAGTACGTGCGCTGGGCCTCCGGGAAGGAGGAGGTGTACGACCTCGCGGCCGACCCGGGCGAGCAGCGCGACCTCGCCGGCGTCGCGAGCGCCGTCGCGCCGCTCCGCGCCGCGGCCGCCGACGTCGAGCACGTGCTCGCGGCGCGCGCGACGCCGGTCGCCGCGCCGGCCGCGAGCGCGACCGTCGGCGCGCTCCGCTCGCTCGGCTACGTGGAGTAGCGATGGCGCGGGTGACGCGCGTGCGAGTCCGAAACGAGATCCCCCGGCTGCTCGGCCTCCGCGGCTGGACGGACGGCATGCTCGCGGCGCGCGCCGGCCTCCCGCGGGTGCGCGTGAACCGCATCAAGAACGGGCGCGCCCGCCCCACCGTCGGCGAGGCGCTCCTCCTCGCCGCGGCGTTCGGGCTTCGGGTCGCGGCCGTCTTCCGCCTCGACGAGCCGGTCGCCTGGACGCGGTGGGACGCCTGACGCCGCTACCGGGGCCGGACGCTCAACCGGTAGAGCTTCATCGGGATCCCGCGCGGATAGTACATCGACC